>JAYSOP010000157.1:0-4372 GCA_043722905.1 Chryseolinea sp. | reverse complement strand
ATCTCGCTATTGACTTTGATCTTACTGCAATCAAGACACGGTCGAGATTTCTGAAATCTTTACTGCAGGTTGTCAATGCCATCAAACTACCTGCTCCTACGGTAGAATTCTCGAGAAAAGGGTCGGGATTTCACCTTTTTTATTGGTAAAAAATTTCCTTTCTGTTTCTTAACCAACGAGTTAAGTTTTTTTGTAACTTCCTAAAATAAACCACCCTTATGGATATAACATTTACCCTTAAAGAGTATGCCGACCAAATTGGCGGTCAATATACCGACTATGACCACATCAAGTCGGTTATCGTCGTTCCTTTGGATAAAAGCCGGTTCCAGACCGTTTTAGCGACGACGCAGAAAAGCCAGGTCTCCGGTCGCGATCAGGCTGTTTTCACTTCCAAAGTTTGCGAGTACAAACATGGCATTGATCTGAAAATGTTGATGGAACAAAATGCCAGCTTTGATTACAGCAAATTTGTTCTCGAAGACGGGTTCGTTAAAGTGGAAGCCTCTTGTCTTACCTCTACCGTTTCTGAAAGCCAGGTGAAAGAAATGATCCAGGAAGTTGCGCAGCTGGCAGATCAGTATGAATTTAAGCTCACTGGTGCGGATATTCATTAATTACTGGTGTGAGGCTACCTTGATGTTCAAGGTAGCCCGCTTTAATCCCTAGAATATCAGAGGATCACAAGTTATCCCTCCATCGTTAGGGTTGACGTTCTCGACACCACCCCATTACCATGCCGTAAGGGCATCCATGCCTGTACAAGAGGTTTCATACGTCAATTAGTTAATTCGTTTTGTCTGGTTATTCAGTGCGACATCTTTAAGGTCATCCCTACGGGATTTTTAAACGAATGCCAAATGTCTATTTATATTTGGAAATCCTGAAGCACGACCACCCCTTAGCCGAAGGCGCAGCCCGGGTTAAGATTAGCATGACAGGTCGAAAAGAAAGAAGCCAGAGCTTTTCAAAATTATACCCCTCACGCGAAACGCGCTGCTTCTAAAATTTTATCTGTATTTTTGTCTTAAAGCAAGTTGCCTTATCGCTCCGCTAATTACGGGGAGGAAAGTCCGGGCAACACAGGGCATCGTACTTCCTAACGGGAAGGCTCACGCCTTGGCGTGAGACAGATAGTGCCACAGAAAACAAACTACCTCCGATCCTGATCGTTTCGGGAAAAGAGGAAAAGGTGAAAAGGTGAGGTAAGAGCTCACCGGTCACTCCGTGAGGGGAGGCGCATGGTAAACCTTACGAGTTGAAAGGTCAAATAAGTCCCGATTCGTTCCGATCCCGTAAGGGAGGAGTCGATGGATCGCTCATTTCAATCCTCCGATAGTATCGGAAGGGTGTCGGGACGGGTAGACTGCTTGATCCCGCCCGTGAGGGCGCGACCAGATAAATGATAAGGATCCTGTCCCGATAGCTATCGGGATCAGGAGACAGAACCCGGCTTATAAACTTGCTTTATTTTTGATTGGTACAGACAAGGCCTGCCTTGTCTCTGCAATATTTTTGATTGGTACAGACAAGGCCTGCCTTGTCTCTGCAATATTTTTGATTGGTACAGACAAGGTCTGCCTTGTCTCTGCAATATTTTTTGATTGGTACAGACAAGGTCTGCCTTGTCTCTGCGATATTCTTTTTTGTACAGACAAGGCGTGCCCTGTCTTTACCATATTATTTTTATGTCAAAGATCCTACTGATAGAAGACGACGCAAAAATCCGGGCCATACTCAAAGAAATCCTTCAGGAAAAAAATCATGAAGTCGATGAAGCTGCCGATGGTCAGGAAGGGTTAAAAAAAGTTGAACAAGGCATCTATGATTTATGCATCTGCGACATCAAGATGCCCAAGATGGATGGCCTCGAAGTTCTGGAAAAAGCGAAAGAGGCAGGTGTTGCCACAAACTTTGTGGTGATCTCCGCCCACGGCAACATAGACATCGCCGTTGAGGCCGTGAAAAAAGGTGCTTTTGATTTCTTACAAAAGCCCTTCGACCTTGGGCGATTGGAAATTACTCTCCGAAATGCGCTGGATAAAACCACCCTTATCAAGGAGACAAAAAATCTCAAAAAAAAGATTTCCAGGAAATTTGAGATGATTGGCGAATCAGAGGCGGTAAAGCAAATGAAGGCAATGATTGACAAAGTTGGCCCCACGGACGCCCGCGTCCTGATTACCGGACCAAATGGATCAGGAAAAGAATTGGTAGCAAAATCAATCCATGAGAAAAGCAAGAGGGCTAACGGGGCATTGGTGGAGGTAAATTGTGCTGCCATTCCTTCAGAATTAATTGAAAGTGAGCTATTTGGTCATGAAAAAGGGTCTTTTACCTCAGCGATAAAGCAACGTATCGGAAAATTTGAACTCGCTGAAGGAGGCACCCTGTTTCTGGATGAAATCGGAGATATGAGCCTTTCTGCTCAGGCAAAGGTTTTAAGGGCTTTGCAGGAAAATAAAATCACCCGCGTAGGCGGAGACAAGGAAATTTCCGTGAATGTGCGCGTTGTAGCGGCAACCAATAAAGATCTTAAAAAAGAGATTGCAGAGAACAAATTCCGGGAAGATCTCTACCACCGGTTAAGCGTCATTGTCATAAAAGTGCCCTCCTTAAATGAAAGAAAAGACGATATATCCCTTTTAACGGATAAATTCCTTGAAGACATAGGAGAAGAGCACGGGGCGAAAAAGAAAGAAATAGCGGGAAAGGCGCTGGAATCGTTAAAAAATCACAACTGGACCGGAAATATCAGGGAGCTTCGAAATGTTATTGAACGCCTCGTCATCATGAGCGGAGACGAAATATCATCGCAGGACGTTGAAAAGTATCTTTAGCGTGAGCTTAGATCCTCTTTTCTGTGACCGAATTCGATTTTGGGGCTTCTTTCTTGCTGTAAGTAGGGCAAGTATATTGGCTACAAGCCGTTAAAAAAGCCGATAACAGGATAAAAGCAACAATCTTTTTCATTTAGCAGTGGACTTTGGTATAACAAAAATATAATTCTTTCCCTAAAAAACAAACCTACCGGCTGATCTGGCCTTTTACCTGATGTAAGGTTTATTCGACTAATAGATTACACCCCCTAACATCACTGTTATCAAGCCTGCCCATGATTTCAAACGAGCCATCAGCATAAGCCTTTCCCAGATCATCCGTTTCAATAAACGCTATAGAGTCCAAATTGGCGAAATCTATGACATTAATCCCGCCGGTTTCATTAAGTAACCCTTTTAACATGGGATCGGTAACATCCCGAACGACTATTTTCATCCAGGGAGGGCAAAAAAAGGCGTTTTTACCCCTGGAATAGGCTTGTGACAAAAGTTCGGTCATGCCATATTCCGAATAAATACCCTCCACCTGAAAAGCCTGACCCAGGATGGTATGCAGCTCATTGCGGGTGATTTCCAGCCTTCTGCCCTTCATGCCTCCCGTTTCGAACACCAGGCAATGACTTAAGTCCGGTTGATAACGCTCGGCAATATCCAATAGTGCAAAGGTGACTCCCCACAAAACGGTTTTTTTTAGGCCAGAAGACTTCGATTTTTCTAAATCGAGAAGCAATTTGGCCGTATCATGGAGGTAAAATCCCGAAGACGGTGACTGGCTCCTTTTAATAAAATAGTCCATCATGGCCACCAGTGAAGAGTCACGGCGCTCCAGATAAGAAGGAAGCAGGGCCAGAAACTGGAAATCAGCGATGTTTCCAAATGCCTGTTCAAAACAGCGCACTGAATGATCGAGATAAAAGTTAAGGTGTTTTACCGCATGGGAGCTTGATTGATGACCGGAAGTGCCACTGCTGGTAAAGATGATGTCAGTCTTCCAGGCACCAGTTTTTACGGTATGGGTTTTGAAAAAAGAAATGGGTAAAAAAGGTATATCCGTGAGGGTTGAAACTGAAAGTGGGTTTATTCGAAGGCTCGTGATATATTTTTTGTATAGTGGGTTGTTGTTTGCCTGAAACTGAAAGAGTTGTAAAGCAATATCACTAAAGTTCTGTTCGTTAACAGAATATAAATCAACGTTAAAACTTTTAATTGTATCCAGGCGTTTCCGTAATTTGACGTAATTAATAAAGTAAAATGAAGTTATTTAAAGGTTTGGCCCTATTATCTTTTACCCTGTTGATCTTTGGATCCTGCTTTGACCCTCCTGAATTTCCAATAGTTCCCCAGATTGAATTTGAAAGAGTAGAGTTTATTGACTCCCCTGATCCCTCCGTGGTGGATTCGTTAAATATTTACATCCGTTTTAAGGATGGTGATGGCGATTTAGGTTTAGGGGATGGCGATGTAAGTGATCCCTATAACGACGTTTTCTTTTATCAGGAAAATAATGGCACCGTCCAACCTTTGACTATAAC
>JAYSOP010000156.1:0-6411 GCA_043722905.1 Chryseolinea sp. | reverse complement strand
GCAGACTATTGAAGAGTTGCTTAAATTTTAATATCTTAGCCTGTTTCATTTGCATATTTTTTGATCTCCGTGAGCGTTATATTACCCACATGAGCAGGTACACCAAGGTTGTTTTCTTTTCAATAATCGTGCTGTTGCTCGCCATTCCTTCTTTAGCCCAGAATACAAAAGGAGATAAACCCGCTGGTTCCAACCGGGAAACCCGATTCAAGACCACCAAAAAGAACAATCAACAAAGGAAGCCCGGCAAGCGCATTAGACAAAAAGGGGACAAGGCAAGCAATCGGGCATCTATGCCCCGGACTGAAACCCGCACGGGGGAAAGGCCCGGCCGGCCGATCCGGCCGATGTTCTCGAAATCCAGACCCCGCGGTGATAAGCAAAAAGCATGGAAAGGGGATATCACCGGACGCAGGATAAGAGCGAGAGCTTCAAGCAGTTCCTCCCGGAATGTTTACCCACAAGGGCGCTACATGAATTACTCGTCCCGCGGGTCACAGCAAAACGCCCGGGTTAATGCGAGTGGTCAGAACGCGAGAAGGCCACAGTCTGCAGAAGGCCAGGACCGGCCAAACAACCGCAACCGGCGGCTCACCCCAAGGTCCGCGAGCGGAAAGGTTAAGAATATTTATTCGCAGAAGGGGCTTTATGTTAACAACAAATCCCGGAAACCAATCAGTTTTCAAACCCGCGCCAATAAGTCAGCTTTAGGCAACCTGAAGCGATACCCCGGGGCCGATAAACCACCAGTAAAAAACCGAAAGGTAATACCGCGGTCAGCTTCCTCAGCCTACATCGCGCGGAGAAGTACCAATACATGGGCTCACTTCAAAAGGCCGCAAAACAAAAAAGAACGGGCCACGACTAAGGATCTGGCGGGGAAGAAATTACGAACCAGAAATTTTGAGACTCAACGACCCGTTTTAACAAATCCGACACTCAATTACCAGAAGCGAATAGCCGTTGGAGAACGACCCTATAAAGGCCCTGCAGCCGGGGGTTATTTATCAAGAACCAGGCCCACCGAACGTGCGTGGAGGGGTGATGTGGCAGGATATGGCATCAGGGGGGGCAAAAAACCCAGGGGGCGAGATAAGGGCTTTCCTGGCCTATTAAAAGGCGGTGGGTTTCGTTCTGCTAGCCAGTCGGGTGAAGATCGTCCGGGTCGTTACCCGTTACCGGTGCGGACTCCCGGAATCGGATCCCATAGAATTGGTTATCAGGGAAACATAAAAGCATCAAAAAGAAGAATTCCGGGGAACCAGGGAGAAGCTTACACGGGTAATATTAAGGCGGGCAGGAGAGGCTTTAACAATCAGGGCGAGGAATACACGGGAAATATTAAAGCCAATCGAAAACGCGGATATGGCAACCAGGGTGAAGGGTATACAGGAAATATTAACACCAACAGAAAGCGGGCATTTCGTAATCAGGGTGAAGAGTATTCTGGAAATATTAGAGGGGATAGCCGAAGGGGTTTCACTGATCAGGGAGAGGAGTACACGGGCAATATTAAGTCACGTCGCCCTCAGCGAGGTGGTGGATCTGTCAGCGGTAAGCTTTGGAATAACAGGAACTCACCGATCGAGGGAAGGGCTGGTGGCGCTGGAAACAGAATGGCTTCTTATCAGGGCAATATCCGCGCAGGCAAGAGAATATTCAACGACCAGGGAGAAGAATTTACCGGCACCATTAAGGCCAGAAAGCCAACGAAGGGCGGAGGAAGTATTAGTGGAAAACTATGGAATAATAATGAAAAATCCCTCATTGGTAGAGATTACTCGGAGCCGGCCGGTAAAGTGGCTAGGTTTACAGGAAATATCAAAGCAAAAAGGCCAGACAAGGGTGGAGGAAGTGTCAGTGGAACGTTATGGAATAACGATGAAAAACCCCTTATTGGCAAAGACTTTTTCAGCCAGGCGGTAAAGGTCGCCAGGTATAAAGGAAATATTAAATCCAAAAAACAGGAGAAAGGTGGGGGAAGTATCAGTGGAAGATTATGGAATAACGACGAAAAACCCCTTATTGGCAAAGACTTTTTCAGTCAGGCGGTAAAGGTTGCCAGGTATAAAGGAAACATTAAAGTTTCAGATCGAAACAAAAATCCCAATTCCGCTGATGAAGCATTGAAAGGTATAAAACCCACTCCATCCTCCGCAAAAGCGGCTGAGTTTTCCCGGGGAGTTAGGCGGAATTGGGATTACATCAAAAATCCAAGCAGCGCTGATGAGTCACAACGTGTAAGGGAACCGGGGAAAGCTTTTGCCCGCTCGACAGATTATCAAGGCAATATCAAAATGCGCAAGTTCGAATTTTTCAGCAAGCGTGGATTGCATCCCGATGCGAAGTTTGTGAAGCTGAATAAAAATAATGTTGATGAAGAAAAAGATATGTTGACGAACTTTAAGCTCTGGTGGGCACGTTTATTTAAAAAGAGTGACACACAACCTGATCATTTAAAGGAAAAAGAGCGAAAGCCTCGTTACGATAAAGGAGAATCCGGGATGTGGTATGAATAAAAAAGAAGTTATGGACTGGATCTCATTGCGGCAACTGGATCAGCTGGACGAAATTCTTATGGAGTCTCAACAAAGCCCTGTTTTAATTTTTAAACACAGCACCCGATGCAACATCAGCAGAGCTACATTAGACCGTTTGGAAAGGCGTTGGAATGAAACCGAGTTGGGTACAGTAAAACGATATTTTCTTGATTTGATATCCTATCGTGATATTTCCAATAAAATCGCGGAGCGGTTTAATGTCGAACATCATTCCCCCCAGGTATTGATCATTTCCAATGGTAAATCCGTGCTCGACCTGTCTCATTATCAAATAGATTACGATCACATTAAGTCTGTTTATAAAAATTAAGAAGGCATCTGAATTGATTGCAATCGATCGAAACCCACGCCAGGGAGTTACTAATTGCCCCTTTAAGGTGATTTATTGATTCGATCAATCAGGAGATGTTGGTACGGGATTAGAGTATATTTTGGAATATCAATTTTAAGTCTAATTTTATCAGAAACTTACGATAGGATGAGGGCACATCAATTTTTCGCGGTGTTAACTACTTTCTGTGCCATTTCAGTTAGCCTGAATGCCCAGACCCAGGATAGTTATGACTATCAATCAGAATTCACCTGGGGTATCAATAAAAATACCTATGGTGGATTGATTGGGGGGTTTGTATTCAAAAAAGCCAGAAAATTAAGTGAGCGGGTTTTAGAGACTTATGGGCTGGAGATCATTAATGTTAAACATCCTCAGGAGGTGCGTCGCACATCCCAAAGCAGCGGAAATTACTTTATTTATGGAAAAAGCAATTACCTCTACGCTTTGCGCTTTCAGTATGGCCGGGATTTTATTCTGTTTAAGAAAGCACCGCAGCAAGGTGTTGAAATAAAAGCAGTCTTTGCCGCCGGACCTACGGTGGGTGTTCTCGCCCCGTATTATGTAGAAACCGGAACGGATGCAGGGTCTTATGCTACCATCCGAAAGCAATATGATCCATCTATCGGACCTGAAGAAATATTTGGTCCCGGCCGCTTATTTGAAGGGTTGGGCGAGTCAAAACTAAAACTGGGGGCCAATGCCAAGGCAGCTTTAAATTTCGAATTAGGTACCATTAAAAGTCAGGTCACTGGTTTCGAGGCTGGTTTTTTAATCGATGCTTATACCTCTCGGATTGAATTAGTGCCCACTGCAAAAAATTATGCTGTTTTTCCTACGCTGTTTTTCACCCTTTTCTACGGCGGACGTAAGTAACCTATCCCTTAATTTAGCTGAATTATAAATCCCAGTATCAGACCGCCCAAAATAATCAATGGAGACGGGACTTTGGTAAATGCCAGCAGGCAAAAAGTAACGATTGTTACACCGAAGTTTAATATTGTATTCTCAAGGGGTTGAAATAAAATAATGGCAGATGCTGCCACTAGCCCCGCACTTGCAGCGGTTATTCCTTCCAGTGATGCGCGAACCGGTCGATATTTTTTCAGACTATCCCAAATGCGAATAACGAAAAATATCAGGAATGTCCCGGGAAGAAAAATTCCCAAAGAAGACATCAGCGCGCCAATGACCTGCCCTCCAATTCCGTAATTGCGGGCGGATAAGGCACCGATGTACGCACTGAATGAAAATAAAGGACCGGGTAACGCCTGGGCTACAGCATAACCCGAAAGGAATTCATCATGGGAAATAGGGCGGTGATAGGGTTTGGGAGAATATTTTTGTTTCAGTTTACTTCTTAAAGCTGAAACTTTACTTTTGTCATCGTCTTTTATTTCCACAAATTCGGTATAAAGCAAGGGCGCCAGCACCTGCCCTCCGCCAAACACCAGGCTTCCGCTCCGGTAAAAATTCTCGAACAACTTTACCGGAAGTGCCTTCGTTATCCCCCCAAGAACAGCGGCAAAAATCAAAACACCTCCCCAAAGCAACAGATTTGCCCAGTTAATTTTCAGCTTTTGTTTCTGTTCTTTCGGCTGAGCTTTGAATTTAAGAGCTGTTACCAACCCAGCTGCTAAAATGATCGCTGGAAAGATATAAGGTGTTTGAATATAATAAGATACAACCGCGGCGATAATCATCAGGGCAATACCGGTTTTCGTATTGACAGTTTTTAGGCTAATGATAAAGGCGCCGTAACTTACAAACCCTACAGCCATTGGCTGAATATATCTGGTGAATTCAGTAGACCATTTTTTTTCCTGAATGCTGGACATGACCACTGCGGCTGCCGTCATGAATATGACAGCGGGAAGCGCCCAAACCAGTAAGGTTAAGTAAGCGAGAGTAGGTCCACCAATTTTAAAACCGACCGCAATGAGTGTTTGGGTTGAAGCAGGCCCGGGCAGTATCTGACACAAAGAATTGATCTCCATCAGTTCAGCCTCTGACAGGTATGCTCGTTTCCTTACAAGAATTTTTAAGAAATGTGCGAGATGTGCCTGCGGCCCGCCAAAAGTCGTCAGGGCAAGGATAAAGACATCCTTTAAAAAAATATAATATCTAACGCGTTGAATCAATTATATAATTGCAGGAGTTATTTCTTTTTCAAACCTATTTCGGCTAACCGCTGATCTAAAAATTCGCCGGCACTGATATCTTCCCATATTTTCGGGTTTGCCGCATTTAGACAACCAGGAAGAGATGCCAAATTCATTTCAGCGCGAGGATGCATAAAAAACGGTATCGAAAATCTGGGGGTGTTCATCATTTTTCGAGGCGGATTCACAACCCTATGGATAGTGGATTTCAATTGCTTATTGGTTAATCTTTCAAGCATATCCCCTACGTTCACCACAAGTTGGTCAGGCAACGCGGTGATCGGTATCCATTTACCATCACGTCGCAGAACCTGCAGGCCATCCGCGCTTGCGCCCATCAGCAAAGTGATCAGGTTAATATCACCATGTTCTGCAGCCCGCACGGCATCCGAGGGAACGGTGTCAGGATTTTCAATCGGGTAGTAATGGATGGGGCGTAGCAAACTGTTCCCGTTCTTAATTTTATCATCAAAATAAGTCTCCGATAAATTCAAATAAAGCGCAATGGCTCGCAACAGGTAGGTACCAGTCTTTTCCAGGGCATGGTAAACGTCAATAGATACTGCTTTTAACTCAGGAACTTCAAGGGGCCAGATATTCGGGGGATAACCTTCCGATGCCAGCTGATCGGCTGGCAACTCTTGCCCTATGTGAAAAAACTCTTTCAGGTCTCCGGTATTTCTGCCTTTTGCATGTTCCTTTCCTTTTCCTATATATCCCCGCTGACCTGCCAGGTGTGATTGTTCATAACCCTGCTTAACATGATCGGGAAGTGCAAAAAATTTACGAACCGCGCCATATAGTTCTTGTTGTAGTTCATCCTTTAAAAAATGATTTCGAATAGCAACAAAACCAATGCTATTAAAGGCTGCACCCAATTCTGCAACAAAGTTTTCTTTCTTACGCTCGTCTCGACTGAGAAAGCTAGCTAAATCGAGGGAGGGGATTTCGTCATAGAGTATCTCTTCCATGCAAGGCCTGAATTGATAGGAGCAAGCTAAAAATTTTTTGAACAAAAACTGTTACGGAGTAAGCAGTTTCGATGACCTTTTGGGGATTTAAAGACAATCCTTTTAAGTCAATTTATGCCTAAAGTCTTATTGACAAGACAAATATTGAGATGACCTGGTGGAGTAAAATTGAATCATGCCCTGAACTTTATAATCGATTTGGGCTAATTTAGAATACCGCAATAATCATAAGCCTTGTCGATGTTAATGAAAACATCCTGTCTCGCTTTTATGAACCACTTTTCCAGGATTCGATTTTTCTTTTCATTCAAAGCTGCAACCTGAATTTTATGGTAATCCTCCCTTAGAGACGCCTGATGCGGTGATATTCTCGATTTGTAATACAG
>JAYSOP010000155.1:0-1857 GCA_043722905.1 Chryseolinea sp. | reverse complement strand
TTCAGGGTTTTCAATAGTGAAACAGGCTTTCATCCTAATTAGTCTTGCCATCACCTCTCTGAGCCTTTGCCGGGCTCAGGGCGTCGGAGTATCTGTGCCTGTTAGTTTCGAAGATAGTGTAAGGGTAGCCCTGGAAAATACCCGCAGTCTTGATGCATCGGTCGTCGGATCTGGCTTTTTTTCAATCTGGAATGGGCTGGGTATCGATCAGCAAATCATCATAAAAAAGCAGAGTTTTCAGATGCGGAAAAGGAAATTTTCCCTGAAAAGTCATATGGTAAATTATTTTGGCGCCATTGTTAACGCATTGACCATTGAAAATGCGACCCCTGAAATATTAACAGCCTATTTAAAAGTTGCCGGTAAAGTAATCGAAAAATCTAAACCTGGTGAAGCGTTAAACTTTTTCATAATCAGCCGTAATTTTTTTCAATATCATGCCCTCAATTATGAGAAATCATTCCGGCTATTTGCGAGAGAAGATTCTTATTCTTTTGATTATATCGAAAATGCGCCTGTGGTGGGGTGGAGCGACACTACGACGAGTTCAGAAAATCCAATAGAAACAATCCCGAAAGATCCATTGCTTACAGAAGATCCTCCGGAAGAACTGCCTGAAAATTTGCCCGTTCAGGAGGAGTTTATGCCAAGCTGGATGCTTCCCGCTTCACAACCTATTTTGGAAGGCCCCGTACTTCAATTTGAAAAAGTCACCTTGAACTTTGTTACTCCATCTGATTCCATTTTTCTGAGCAATACAAAAGGTACACTTTCTTTGATTCAAAATATTTTTGTGGGTGAGGAAGGTACCTTTGATTGGACATCCGCTGGATTAAGTCCAGACTCAATGGTCTGCAACATGACCTCCTATAATTTCAACGTTAAGAAACCCGACCTGAAAGCGGATCTTGTTAAGTTGAATTATACAGGAAAAACACCTGGTTTTATTCCGGGAAATTTTGAATTTAAATCACCCGCCCGAAAAGATTCAGTTTGGTCCACCTATCCACGGTTTAAATCCTATCAAAGTGATCTAGCCATTACCGGTCTGGGAGACGAAAACGTTCGTTATAAGGGGGGTTTCTCTTTGACCGGAAATAAAATTTCAAGTATCGCTGTCACAGGTGAGCCTTCCTCGATAGAGGTTTACCAGCAAGGAGAAAAAAAATTCACGGCACAATCGGCGGACTTCATGTTTGGTGAAGGTGAAATTGTTTCGAACAAAACTAAAGTTAATATTCATCAGGGTAACGATTCAATCATCCATCAAATGGTAAGGATGAAGTATACGTATGGGGTGGATAGTACGCAAAGATTGCTTCTTCAAAAAGATAATGGAGATATGCGAAACACTCCCTATTCATCGTCTTTTTTCAATATTGATTTTTCCGCTGACATACTCCGCTGGGACCTTTACTCAGATAGTTTGGATATTCAAATTACTGGCGCCCGAAACACGGTCCCTTTGATTATCGAATCCATTGATTTTTACGATCCGGAGGATTATCGTTTGCTGAAAGGGGTAGGATTCAGTTTTCATCCTTTGGCATTAGTGGCAAATTATGCTATTAAAAATCGGTTGCGAGAGTTTTACTCAGGCGATTTAGCCCAAAAAACCGGAAAAAATCCGATGGAAATAAAACAGGCTTTGGAATTTCTGAAGCAAAAAGGGCTGGTTAATTACAATGGCAGAACCGATGTTGTGCAGATCAAGCAAAAAGCGATAGACATTTACCGGGCTTATCAGGGTTCTGAAGATTATGATAATTTGAAAATACACAGTGTCATTGCTAATCATCCGAATGCCACCATCAATTTTCAAAACAGGAACATGACCGTGCGGGGTGTGGAGGAGTT
>JAYSOP010000154.1:0-2474 GCA_043722905.1 Chryseolinea sp. | reverse complement strand
TCTCGTGGACGCTGCGGATTGGAAGATCAATTTGTACTCCGAAACCGCAGAGTCCCTGAAACAGGAGACTCTGCGGAGACATAGAGTTTTAATCTCCCTTCCCCGCAGGGTCTCACGTCTCGTGGACCCTGCGGCTTCGAAGATCAATTTTTCACGACGAGCCGTGTTTCAAAAAGAGCACCAATAGGTGCTCTTTTTATTTTAAAAGCTTGTTGCGATTATCTTAAAAACAGCAACTCCCTGTATTTTGCCAATGGCCAGTCTTCATCGTCAACCAGTAATTCAAGTTTGTCTACGGAATCGCGGATGGTTTCAAAGTATTTTTCTTTGATATCATCGCAATACGCAATAGCGCGTTTGTGGATGTCCGTAATTTTATTGGCGCGTTTGCGTTCTTCGATCATTTCACGCACGCCATTTTTGATGATCTCAATGTGTCCTGAAATCTCCTTGATGGTCTGAATGACGGCTTTGTTGTCAACCCCTAATCCCGCAAGGCCATTTGCGTTGGTAATCAGTTTATTCTGATAAACGATAGCCGTGGGTACAATATGATTCATGGCAAGGTCACCCATAACACGGGCTTCAATCTGAACACGCTTGATATAAGCTTCCCAGCGGATTTCCGTACGCGCCTCGATTTCTTTGTGCGACATGACATCATGCTTCTCAAATAGATTCATCGCCTTCTTGGTTAAATAAGCCTCTAATGCGCGCGGAGCGTTTTTGACATTCCCCAGTTTGCGTTTCGCTGCCTCCTGAACCCACTCATCAGAATAGCCATCGCCTTCAAAGCGGATATCTTTTGATTCTTTAATGTATTGACGAAGCACATTGACAATGGCAAGTCTCTTGTCCTCACCTTTTTCAATCTGCGCATGGACCGATTTGTAAAATTGATCCAGCTGTTCTGCTACAATCAGGTTCAGGGCGGTCATCGGTGTGGCACAATTATCACTTCCACCTACAGCGCGGAACTCAAATTTGTTTCCTGTGAAAGCGAAAGGTGAAGTCCGGTTGCGGTCTGTGGCATCCAGAATAATTTCAGGGATCTGAGATATGCCGAGCTTCATGTACATGTTATCGCCTTTCTCGATCTTCACATTACCTTTCTTTTCCAACTCGTCAAGCACAGCGGTCATCTGAGAACCAATGAAAACTGACATGATCGCTGGCGGGGCCTCATTGGCACCCAACCTGAAATCGTTGGCAGGTGTGGCAATACTGGCGCGCAGCAAATCTGAATATTCATGAACGGCTTTAATCGTTGTAATGAAAAATGTCAAAAACAATAAGTTATCACGGGCGCTGCTGGTTGGGGCATATAGATTCACTCCGGTATCGGTGATCAATGACCAGTTGTTATGCTTTCCGGATCCATTTAATCCTGCAAAAGGTTTCTCATGAAAAATGACATTTAGATTATGTTTGTCCGCAATCCGGACCATCACATCCATCATCAGCTGGTTGTGATCATTCGCGACGTTTACTTCTTCAAATAAAGGAGCCACTTCAAACTGACTCGGCGCCACCTCATTGTGACGGGTACGAACGGGAATTCCCAGTTTCCACGCTTCTATTTCAAAGTCTTTCATGTAGTCATATACGCGGCCCGGGATAGAACCGAAGTAATGATCTTCCAATTGCTGACCGCGTGCTGGTGAGTGGCCGAACACAGTTCGCCCGGCCATAACGAGATCAGGGCGAGCCTGGAACAATGCCTTGTCCACTACAAAATACTCCTGCTCGGATCCCAGGGAGGCTACTACTTTTTGGATGTCTTTATCAAACAACTGACAGACCTTTGTGGCCGCGTCATCGACGGCTTTCAGTGCTTTAAGTAAAGGAGCTTTGGTATCCAGCGTCTCACCGGTATAGCTGACAAAAATGGTGGGAATACAAAGCGTTTTTCCATAAAAGAACATAGGGGAAGTAGGATCCCACGCAGTGTATCCGCGTGCTTCAAAAGTACTGCGTATACCCCCACTCGGAAAGGATGAAGCATCCGGCTCCTGCTGAACCAATTCACTGCCTTTAAATCTTTCAATGCCAGCCAGCGCATCAAAGAATGAATCATGCTTCTCTGCGGTTCCACCGGTCATTGGCTGAAACCAATGGGTAAAGTGTGAAGCACCTTTGGCGATGGCCCATGATTTCGCCGCAGAAGCCACGGCATCGGCTGTGACTTCATCAATTTTTTCGTGATTCTTGATTGCCTGACTTACTTTTTTAAAGACCGCAGGTGATAATGTTGCCCTCATCTGCTCAACTCCAAACACGTGTTCTCCGAAAAATTGGGAAACGTTTGGTGTCGGCAAGTCAACATGAACACGGGGCCTCTCCCCCAGTTTTTTCAGAGCTTCAAATCTTAGTTGCGCCATAAAGTTAGGTAGTGTTTAGTGGTATTAGGCGCCAAAAATAGGGAACTTTTTGATTGGTAGGGTAGAAAACTACCGTGAGTGGAAAATTTTTGT
>JAYSOP010000153.1:0-3329 GCA_043722905.1 Chryseolinea sp. | reverse complement strand
ATCTACATTGCAGGCGACTTCTTCGGTAGCATTGATGCTGATCCTGGCGAGGGTGTTGAGATGATAGGAACAGGTGACTACACCTATCATGGCCTGTTGGGAAAATATAATCTCAAAGATGGCACTTTCCGCTGGGCGAACGGACTACCGACTACTGACTATGTCGGGCTCAGGAAAGTGATTGCCGACGGTTCGGGAGTTTACGTAAGCGGATATTTTGGAGGTAGTGTTGATTTCGCATCCGAGTCTGCTGGGGCCGCGCGTACCTCGGGTTTGGCAGATGCGCTATCTGCCTATTACAACCAAGATGGGAGTTTGGAGTGGGCAAAGGGAATAGGAAGCCCGGGAGGAAACGCTGGGTCAATAGCCGCTACGTTGACCAGGGATGGATATTATTTGGGAGGCTCTTTCACAAATACGGTAAATTTTGATCCCTACATCGAGCAGGTTAACAGGACAAGCATTGAGGAGTCGCCGGATATCTTTATCGCGCGCTACCGCCTGACCAGGAAATTCAAAAAAGATTTTAAAGATGATCGTTTCGCTGCCGGGGAAGATGACGAGAAGGAATTTATTCGCCTCTTTCCGAATCCTGCTGAAGATAGGTTGATGATAGACTGGAAGGCAATCGATAACCTTGCACCATTCCAGGTCATGATTCTGGATTTATTTGGAAACCCGGTCATGACACGAAACATGGCAGCCGGAGAAAAATCTGTTGATATTTCGAATCTTGCGCCGGGTTATCATCTCTTCCAGATAAGACAGCATAATGTGGTCCAGACACTGCGCTTTTTTAAGAAATAAAAAACAGGGAAAATATATGAAAGCATTCAGCAAACTTTCTGCAGTGATCCTGTTTTTAACTTTGTTTTCTTGTGTCTCCTATACAAAGTCAATTACGAAAGGCAGGGAAATGGATACGGCATTTTTGTTATCCAAAATTAAACCGGGCAAAACCTATCAAATAAAACTAAGAAGCCTTCTCGAATTTAAAGTAAAGGTTTCGTCGATTGACAGTGATAGTATACACGGTACTTTTGCCATTGGGGATGGCAAACAAAGACAAGTAATGCAAAGCGTAGTTTCGTTACATGACTTAATCGATATAAAAGAGGAGAAACTTAATATAGCACGGACTGCATTGGCAATCAGTGTCCCGATTTTAATTTTTGTTGTGAGTATGCAATATGGCACTGTGTTTGACCCATCCTTCACCTTTTAAATACCAAATTCCTCACTAGCTAATCTAATTACGTTACGCAATTCCATTCTTAATTGCGGTTATTTAAGATCAGAAATGATTGAAGGTTTGCAGGAAGTAACATGTAGCTCTTGCGGACATCATTTGTAGCCATTTTCCAATATTTTGACATAAGCTTCCACGGTGCTCATTAGATTATTTCTGATAACAGGGTCCGTAAAAAAACGAGGAATGCTGCTGGGCATGGAAAGGATGCGGTAGGTGATTTTTATTTTGTTATAGGAGTGTTGCTGTAGATACCAGCTTCCCGACAGTGTCATACGAGACACCCCCTTTCTCTTTTTGGCTAAGGAATCATTGCGAACTGATTCGAAGGTAATGAACATGCCATCAGCGTGAAGTGGATTCTCAATTCGGTATTCAAGAAAATGATCCTGATCACTCACTGGCCAGGGTATGTCGTGGTATGAATACTCATGCCAAACTGAATCTGTACCGGGGTATACTTTAAATTCCGATACATGTTTTTGCCAGTTCTTTATTTGCTTTTCATCTCTTAGCAGGGAAAGCGCATTTTGGATGTCGCCCTTTACAAAGAATTCACTCTTTACCTCCCGTGCGGTAATGGGAGGGTCAGATTTTGGAAAGGTGATCCACCGCTCGTAAACAACAATATTATCTGCTTCCCTCACCAGTTCAAATCCGTCATGAGTACCTGTTTGCGCCCTGATGTTGGTACTGCATGCAGAGAAACCGAAAACAAACACCCAGACCTTTAAAATATTTAACATTCCTTTAGTAACGCAAATACCGCCAATATAATCCACGGGCGTCGAATTATAATCCGACCTTCGATTCTTCGACTTTTTTTTATGTATTTTCGCACAAAAATCGACATAATTAAACATGAGTCAAAACAGACCGATTTCGTCTTTTATTGAAAAGCATTATTTACACTTTAATGCAGCGGCACTGGTAGATGCTGCGAGAGCATATAAAAAGCACCTGGCAGACGGTAAAAAAATGATGATTACCCTCGCAGGCGCAATGAGTACCGGAGAATTAGGCATCAGCCTGGCAGAAATGATCCGACAGGATAAAGTTCAGATTATTTCCTGTACCGGCGCAAATCTTGAAGAAGATATTATGAACCTGGTTGCCCACGACTTTTACAAACGAATTCCCAATTACCGCGACCTTACCCCACAAGAGGAGTGGGATCTTTTAGGACAGGGAATGAACCGTGTTACCGATACCTGTATACCTGAGGAGGAAGCTTTCAGGAGATTGCAGAAACATATTTTTGCCCTGTGGAAAGACGCCAACGATAAAGGCGAACGATACCTCCCTCATGAGTATATGTATAAAATGCTTAACAGCGGCGTGCTGAAGCAATACTATCAGATCGATCCGAAAAACAGCTGGATGGTCGCGGCCGCAGAAAAAAATCTACCCATTGTTGTGCCTGGATGGGAGGACTCCACCATGGGTAATATTTTTGCCTCCTATTGTGTGACCGGTGAATTAAAACCCATTACGGTGCGTAGTGGTATTGAATATATGACCTTCCTTGCCGAATGGTATACGAAAAATGCGGGTGACAAGGGCATCGGATTTTTTCAGATAGGGGGTGGCATTGCCGGGGATTTTCCGATCTGCGTCGTGCCGATGTTACACCAGGATCTTGAAAGGGATAGTACTCCTTACTGGAGCTATTTTTGTCAAATTAGTGATTCAACTACTAGCTATGGTTCATACTCGGGTGCAGTTCCAAATGAAAAAATAACGTGGGGTAAACTCAGTATCGATACTCCGAAGTTTATTATCGAGTCGGATGCCACCATTGTTGCGCCCCTTATGTTTGCTTATATCATGGAATGGTGATAACGTGTTGGATTATTCTTGCGAGCCGTATGTTTAAGCCACACTGTATGCAGGAAATGTCCCGTCTCCGCAGGGTCTCTCGTCTCGAGGACTCTGCGGCTTCGAAGACTATCTTTTAATATTAACTCACATTTCCGTACAATACGTATTCGCGAAACCTCAGAGATTCTGAGACGGGAGATCCTGCGGAGACGAAAAGTTATTAAATTTCTTGGTGTGCCTTAGTGGCCTAAATATTAGT
>JAYSOP010000152.1:0-2932 GCA_043722905.1 Chryseolinea sp. | reverse complement strand
TATAAATTTCTCAAGCGCTAGTCAGCAGCGACTTTAAGTTCTTTACAAAATTTCTGATTTCATTTTCGGTAGTGTCGAAAGAACACATTAGCCTTACTTCCGAGGTCCGGTCATTCCATACGTAAAAAAAATGTTCTTCCTGCAATGCGGGAATAATTTTCTGCGGGAAAATGGCAAAAACGCCGTTTGCGTCAACTGATTGTGTCACCTTGAGTTCACTGATCTGCCGCAATTCGTTCTCCAGCAATTTAGCCATCGTGTTGGCGTGTGTGGCGCTTTTTTTCCAAAGGTTGTCGGTTAACAAGGCCGTGAATTGTGCTCCTATGAACCGCATTTTCGAGTGCAGCTGCATACCTTGTTTCCG
Organism: Chryseolinea sp.; assembly: GCA_043722905.1. Taxonomy (GTDB): domain Bacteria; phylum Bacteroidota; class Bacteroidia; order Cytophagales; family Cyclobacteriaceae; genus Chryseosolibacter. Next base: position 2,568 of record JAYSOP010000152.1, on the reverse strand, counting down.
GAAATATTTTAAGTTCCGGGAAAGCTCAGGATTGAAAACAATGATGGCCTCACCAAACATCATTCCGTTTTTTGTCCCCCCGAAAGACAGTACATCCACTCCCACATCACGCGTGAATGCAGCAAAGTCCGTATTCAGACTAACGGCCGCATTTGAAATACGTGATCCATCCATGTGAAAATATAGCCGATGCTTTTTAGCCAACGCGCCGATCGCTTTTAATTCGTCAATGGAATAAACCGTGGCGTATTCCGTACTTTGAGATACTGAAATCACTTTCGCCTGCGGATGGTGCTGATCATCAATCCGCTGAATTTTTAATTCGATTTGATCCGGGGTAATTTTACCATCCGGTGCAGAAACCGACACCAGTTTGCAGCCTAAATGTTTTTCTGGCGCCGTCGATTCATCCACATTAATATGGGCAAGCTCGGCACAGAGTATGGAATGAAAAGATTGAGTGATGGTTTGTAATCCTAACACATTCGCACCGGTGCCATTGTACACAAGGTACACTTCAATGTCACTTCCGAAATATTCTTTAAATTTTTCGATACACGATTCCGTGAATTGGTCCGCACCATAGGATGCCGCATGGCCATTGTTAGCCTGTATAAGCGCCTCCATGATGGCAGGGTGCACTCCGGAATAATTATCGCTGGCGAAAGTCTTTTTTTGCATGGATTAAAGCTTCAGGTGGAAATTTAATCTTAAGATCATTTAAATACCTATTTTGGCTTTATTAATCTTTTAGCATGGTAAATATTATCGTCCCGACAGATTTTTCTAATCTTTCAAAGATCGCGCTAAAATATGCCATAAAGATTGCCAACAAGCTGGATGGGAATGTAACGGTGGTCCACATCATTACGATTACCAAAGCGATCCGGATTTCCGTGCGCGCCAAAATGAAGGGGCTTGATGAGAATCTGCTCCTGGCTGGCCAGGAAGATCTCGAAAGACTTATCAAAACGATTTCTGAGCAGTATCAAAGTACGCAACCGTTAAAGTATCATGTTGTGCGGGGTTCGTATTTTCCATCGACGTTAATAGAGGAAGCAAAACGGCTTCGGTCAGGCCTGGTGGTCATGGGAACCAGGGGTGCGAGCGGAATAACAAAAGCTGTGCTCGGGAGTAACACCGCTTCCGTTATTGAGGAGAGCCACATTCCCGTGCTGGCGGTTCCTGAACACGCAGAATTCAAAGGGTTCCGTAATGTCGTGTACGCAAGTGATTTACGACACCTGGAAAAAGAGTTGAGTATTTTGATATTGTATGTAGAAAAATTTGGTTCCACTATTCACCTGATCCATATTCTTCAGGACGGTAATGAGGTGCAGGAAACGGAATTAAAAATTGAAAGGGTCCTCCAAAAATTTTCTTACAAAAACCTGGTAACCCTGGTGCTGGTCGATTCAGACATTGGTGCTGCCATTGATCAGTATGTGGAAGTCTCTAAAGCTGATATTCTGGCGATGTTTACCCATGAGCTAAGTTTCTATGAAAAAGTTTTTGACAAGAGCATCACGCGTAAGATGGCGTTTCACAGCAGTATCCCGCTGCTCGCGTTTAAACAGGATGGCGATTTGCTGGAGGATTAAAGCTTGAACCATAACAATTCCGAAACATCCTCGCAGCAGTCGTCAATTTTTTGTGAAGAGCTAAGTCATCAGAATTCAGGGACCGACTCACTAGCAGATCCGGGTCCACCACCCCTGTTCCCGGGCTAGCGCCCAGGAACGGTCCCCTCCTTGAAAAAAGGAGGGGATAAATACAACAAACTATTCACGATTAAAACTCCGCATTGCCCGGATACCTGGGGAAAGGTATAACGTCCCTGATATTGGTCATGCCGGTAACAAACTGAATGAGGCGTTCAAAGCCAAGGCCGAATCCGCTGTGCGGAGCGGTACCAAATTTACGCAGTTCAAGATACCACCACAGGTCTTTTTCAGGAAGTCCAAGCTCATGTACCCGTTTTAGTAAGCGGTCATAACGCTCTTCGCGCTGAGAACCACCGATGATCTCACCGATGCCTGGGAAAAGTACGTCCATGGCAGCAACTGTTTTTGAATCTTCATTCTGGCGCATGTAAAATGATTTAATTGCCGCCGGGTAGTTAAATAGAATAACAGGTTTCTTAAAATGTTTTTCCACCAGAAATCGCTCGTGTTCCGATTGCAGATCCACACCCCATTGATCAATAATAAACTGGAATTTCTTTTTTTTATTGGGAGTGGAATTCCGGAGAATATCGATGGCATCCGTGTAACTCAATCGCTGGAAGTCATTGATGGCAACGAATTGTAACCGGTCAAGAAGACTGAGTTCACTGCGTTGTTCCTGTGGCCTGGTTTGGTCTTCATCCTGGGCCCGTTTGTGCAGAAAGGCCAGGTCATCGGAGCAATTTTCCAATGCATAACGCACGAGGTACTGTAAAAAATCCTGCGCAAGCTGCATGTTATCCTGGATATCATAAAATGCCATTTCAGGTTCGATCATCCAGAACTCTGCCAGGTGACGGGTTGTATTTGAATTTTCAGCCCTGAATGTAGGTCCGAATGTGTA
>JAYSOP010000151.1:0-3549 GCA_043722905.1 Chryseolinea sp. | reverse complement strand
TCGGACCAGAGCCAGCTGAAATTTTCTTTTCCATCTATGGTAGTAACATCTCCTTTGCAAGTTTCACGGTCAGGTCCGATATCGATCTTTCCCTTTTTTACTTCCACGCGGATGGTATCAAACAGAATACATTCTTCGCGCTCAATTTTAACCCAATACTCACCCGGGGTGCTCACGTTGATTTTTTCTGACGTTTGTCCTGTGCTCCATAAGTAAGATTCTTTTCCAGGGCCGGCATCAAGGGAAGCTGTGGTTCCTTCGCAAATAGCCAGATCATCACCGAGAAAAAGTGTACTGAACGAAGAAAAGTATCCATAACGGCAAGTAGACGCAGCGTTGCCATTAATAATTCCCACCTGGAATGAGTGAACGTTATTGCTGATCAGGCTTGCCTGCCCAACCAGAATCTGCTGGGTGCCAAAGCTGAGTTGCGCCGCGTACCATTTATCATCTGTTCCTGGGACAGGGAAGAATGACCCGGCAGTAATCAATGTGGACGATCCATTCAGCCGAAAATGACTGATCCCCTCTTTTCTGACCAACACATTCAGACCAAAAAACTCAGATGTGGTTCTGGTAAATCCAATTTGCTTTGAACCTTTGCAATTAATAGAGGGCAAGATCGCAAGGCCCATTTCGCACCCGAAACCAGTCACATGAAAAACATATATTGTCCTACTGGCTTTTACATAAGTAGATTGTCGCGTAACCTGATGACGATATATCTGTCCTGCCGATAATGTCGCAACGGGCGAATCCGTGCCACCTATAAAAATCTTTGTATGATCTTCAGTGGCCGTGATAAACAGGAATTCCTGAGTATCCAAAAATCCTTTTAGCACAACGTATTCAGTTCCGGCTACTTCCACTGGTACGAGCTGATCACCGAGGATATCGCGGCACCCACCGTTAATGACCGAATCATCTTTGATGGTTATCGCGATAGGTTTGTTGGATTCTACTATCGTCCCCCCAGGGTTATCGGTTGCCAGTAAGGTCACCTTCCGAAAGGAGTAGGTTTCGCCGGCATTTAACTTCACGGTGATGAGGGTATCTGAAATATGACCCACAATCGGTTTTGTCGGTCGCACCTTAACGACTGTATTATTCTGAGAAGCCACAATGTCAAACGAGGATGATGGCGTAGGAAAATAATCACTGCTATTGTTGTAAAAGTTTTGCGCAGGGATGACGAAATGATTTCCAAGTGCATTTCTTCCCTTCAACACAAAAATTTCAGCATTCCAGGGAGCGCCTACTTCGTAATAGGCAGTAATTGGTGCGGAAGATGTTAAACGGATACCAGTTTTCATGACAGATGCCGCTATATTCGTCTCCAGATTGTTTATATGATTGGTGAGGTCAATGGTTTGGGTCGTGTTAGCGAATAGATCAGCAGCGGCGATCTGCACGTTTTGACGCCCTGGTTGCACTACCTGGACGGAAGCAGCTTTATCCATGGTAGATATCCTCAGGAAAATAGGGCGATCACCATGGCCTGACGTAACTTCCGGCGGAGCGAACCAGAATTCAGTATCAACCTGGGCAAAACCGCCGGAGACAATCATTAAAGTAAGCATTATAATGAGGGCGGGGTTTAGCACAGACCTGGGAGGTTTAGGGATATAAAGATATAGGGATATAGGGATATAGGGATATTGGGACGTAACGGTCGACTATTTAAGTTACGAAAAAACATTCACAATTTAAAGTTAATCGGAACCTCAAACTTACCCTAATCCTACACGTAGAGAACACCCTCAATACGATACCTCTCAAACCGCGTACCTTACCGATTATACCAATGGTAATCAGACGATGGCTTTTTTTAGTATTTTTCGAAAATCGGGTCTTTTGTTTTATCTGATACTTCATCCTATAAACTGACAACCTGAGGTACATTCCTGAACGCCAAAAAATATCAATTCACAACCGAATGAAAAAACACGCAAACCGAATCCTTAAAAATACAAGTCGACGAGACTTTATTAAAACTTCTGTGCTTGCTCTGGGAGCGTTCTCAATTGTTCCGCGCCATGTCCTTGGTGGGCGGGGGTTTCTGGCGCCCAGCGATACCTTGACAAAGGGTATTATCGGCGTTGGAGGCATGGGCATGGGGCATATCCCTTATGAAGGAACCAAGGTAATTGCCGTGTGCGATGTCGATACACAACATTTGAAACACGCGATGGACACCATCGGCTCAGGGGTTCGCGGTTATTCCGATTTCCGTGAGTTGATCTCCCAGAAAGACATTGACATTGTGCACATAGCTACCCCCCCGCACTGGCACGGAATCATGTCGGTAATGGCGGCCCAGGCGGGGAAAGATGTGTGGTGCGAAAAGCCTATGACACGCACGATCGGCGAAGGAAAACGAGTAGTCGAAGCCATGGAACAATATGGCCGGATGTTCAGACTGAATACATGGTTCCGGTTTGAAGATAATTTTTATGGCATGGGAACGACGGTTAAGCCCATCAAAAAAGTGGTTGAAAGCGGTGCGCTTGGCTGGCCTCTTAAAGTTACCATCAGTGGCGTGACTGGCTTTAACTGGAAATTTTACTGGGTAGGAAAAACTAACCTGGAGCCTACGGATGTCCCGAAAAATCTGGACTACGATATGTGGCTTGGCCCCGCCCAATATAAACCTTACAACCCGCACCGGGTGCATACAAACTTCCGTGGTTACTGGGATTATGACGGAGGAGGCCTCGGTGATATGGGTCAGCATTATATTGACCCTGTACAATATTTCCTCGGAAAGGATGACACAAGCCCTGTTCGGGTGGATGTCGATGCACCTCAGCAACACGATGATGCTGTTGGCACCTGGAGAAGAATTGAATTTACGTATGCCGATGGTTGCAAGATCGTACTCGATGGGGCAAATAAAGATGTTAACGCACCGTATATCGAAGGTCCGAAAGGAAAAATATACCGTGGTTTTAAATCCGATATTCCGAATATTCTAAAAGTCATCGATGGGATGCCGGATCCGAATCCGCAGGTTCCTAAATTTTCTGAATCCGTGTTAACGCGCAAAAAATTCGCCTTGAATGAAATCAACGGTCACCGATCAGCGACCATCGTGAACATGGGCAAAATAGCGCTACAGCTAGGGCGGTCGTTGGATTTTGATCCTGTTAAGCAGGAGTTCATTAACGATGAAGCCGCCAACCGCCTGATCAATCAGCCTATGAGAGGCCCCTGGAAAATTTAATTACTATCAACACTCATTAAAATGAAATTTAATAAAATCATATTTCTCGCCCTGACGTGGGCAGTGCTGTCTTCGTCTGTGATTACTGCACAGGATAACCGAACAATAAATACACGAGTAGCAGACGCACTCGCCTTGCTTCCGGCAAAAGATCATCAGGAGGCTGATGAATTATTTCAACGTCTCATTAGCATGAGCGATGAGGCGCTGGCGATGATAACGGGAAGGGTGGTGCCTAATGGCCAGAAGGCGGGCGTTGCGCCACGTTATGCCGTGTCACTCCTCACCCACCATGCCGCTACAAAAGACGAAAAAGCCCGTATCGA
>JAYSOP010000150.1:0-4107 GCA_043722905.1 Chryseolinea sp. | reverse complement strand
CACACCATTTTCCATGGAATTAAACATATCCATAAACATATGGTTGTATCCGAGTTCATTTAATTCGTCGCCTACAGGAAACAGCCAGCCTGAATTGCTTTCCGCTTTTTCGGCCAAATAGTTAGCGCTTTTTCCTGTGGTAAACATTTCAAAACCTGTTCTCAAAAAACTGTTGATCCAGATCGTGCCTTCGGTGCCCATAACTTCGTCACGTAAATCCAGACCTCCTCGGAAGGTCCAGCTTACTTCAAACTGTCCGATAGATCCGTTTTCATATTTCACCAGTCCAATCGCATGGTCTTCCGCATCAATTGGCTTGACCTGCGTATCGGCCCAACACATGACTTCAATGGGTTTGATATCCTTGCCGATATAACTTCTTGTGATCTCCACGCAATGACATCCCAGGTCAAGAATACATCCGCCTCCGGCCTGTTCAATATCCCAGAACCAATCACTGTGAGGACCCGGATGAGTCTCTCTTGATTTTGCCCAAAGTATTCTTCCCAGCGCGCCGCCTTTCACGCTCTCCAAGGCTTTTAAAAATTTCGGCGTATACACCAGGTCTTCCAGATATCCGTTGAAGATGCCTGCCTTTTCCACCGCCTCCAGCATTCGCCTTGCTTCCTGGGCATTTCTTCCCAATGGTTTGGTGGTGATTACCGCCTTCTTATGTTTGCAGCAAAGCATGACCGCTTCTTCATGAAGGTTGTTGGGTAGAGAAATACAAACTACCTCCACCTCCGGACGGTTGATGGCCTCTTCCATGATTGTGGTGGAGAAGGGCACTTTGTAGTCGTGAGCGAATTTTTTAGTGCTTTCCTCCTTGCGGGAATAGATGGTTACGATCTTATCTTTACTCCGGTAACCCTGGAGTGAATCGGCATAGAATCTTCCGATAAATCCGGAACCAAGCATGGCTATTTTCATATTTGAAAAATTTGAAATTTAAAGTTTGCAGTTTAAAATTGTTTAAAATTATGATGCTGGTTGAATGTCTTTTTTCTCTTTGAAGAAAATCAGAAAATATACCAGCACGAAGACGGCGATCCCTGCCGGGACATACCAAATGCGCGTCCAATCATATTGATTATTTACGGTGTAGTGATTCGCGACAAATCCTGATACCCACGTTCCAATAAACATACCTAAGCCATACGTGGCAAAAGTAAAGAGTCCCTGAGCAGCATTTTTTATTTTTGGTCCCGCTTTCTTTTCCGTGTACATGTATCCCGTTACAAAGAAAAAGTCATAACAGATGCCATGTAGAATTATGCCGGCGTAAAGCATCCATAAATTGGAGTCGGTATCTCCATGGGCAAAAACAACATATCGGAGAAACCAGGCAACCATTCCAATCAAGATCATTTTTTTTACTCCAATGCTATTGAACAAAAACGGAATGGCGAGAATGAACACGGCTTCCGAAACTTGTCCCAGGGTCATTTTTCCGGCTGCGTCTTCCATTCCTACTTCGTTGAGGAAAAGGTTCGCAAATCCATAATAAAACGAAAGCGGTATGCAGACCAGAACCGCGGCGATGAAAAATATCAGGTAGGGTTTGTCTTTAAATAAAACCATTGCCTCCGTGCCGATGGCACTGGAGGCAGTTGCCTCCGCGACTTTCCCTTTGGGAGGTGTATTGGGTAAGAGGAAACTAAAAAGTCCGAGCGTCAGGGATGCAATGGCTGCCATCTGAAAAGTAAATTCCCCTCCCTCTATCCCAAGCGTTGTGATCATCAGGCCGGCGGCTATCCAGCCAACCGTACCGAAAACCCTGATCCATGGAAACATTTTTCCCGGATCGCTCATTTGATGGAACGCAATGCTGTTGGACAAAGCGATCGTAGGCATATACAACAGGGAATAGAATAATATTATCCAATAAAAAATGGTGTTATCCTGAATCTGTGTTGCGAAATACAACAGAACAGCCCCGACTAAATGCAATACACCCATGATCTTTTGCGCGGCAAAAAAACGGTCGGCAACCATGCCGATGAAAAAAGGTGAGATCATCGTCGCAATGGCTAATGCACTGTACGCAGCCCCGATTTGCAGGCCGGATGAGTTCAGGTTTTCAGCCATGTAAGTACTCATCGTTACATACCACGATCCCCAGATAAAGTATTCCAGGAGCATCATAAAGGAGAGCTTTGTAATAACAATGGGCTTCATGTGGGTTTCGTTTATGTTAACGGGTCAATGCCGCTGCTTAACTTGAATGAAGGAAATATACACGTATAGTTGCGATTGAAAAAAGCCTATCGTGTAAAATGTTGTGTTGAGGTGTTAGGGTGTTAAGGTGTTAAGGTGTTAAGGTGTTAAGGTGTTAGGGTGTTAGGGTGTTAGGGTGTTAAGGTGCTAAGGTGCTAAGGTGTTAGGGTGTTAAGGTGTTCGGGTTGCAGGATTGCTTTTTGCGCACGTTTTCTGACTGCGCCTCCGTTCTACAACGCATTTAAGATTGCCTGTCAATCAAAGCCTGGGTAAATCGTTTCAAGGTTTCTTTTTCCACGGGCATCCCCTGTACCCTTTCCAGGTTCTGGAATCCCTTTTTGAAAAAATAATTCACTTTGCGTTCAACAGTTTCCTGAACATGGAGGGTTTTATAAATTTCTTTGACGGCCTCGACTTTTTCCCTGGATTTAAATTTTTTAGCCTTCAGCCAGAATAAAAGATTCTGTTTTGTTTTCCCCTTTGCTTGCTCCATAGCCTTAATCAACAAATAGGTTTTTTTATTGGCGAGAATATCTCCTCCTACCTGCTTCCCAAATTTTTTAGGATCCGCGAACGCGTCGAGCAAGTCATCTTTGAGTTGAAATCCAATGCCTATGTTTGTGCCAAAATCGCGCAAAGCTTTTCTATCGGTTGCTGAAGCGCCAGCGAGAATGGCACCGAGTTCAAGACTAAATCCCAGCAGCACCGCGGTCTTCAGGCGGATCATAGTGAGGTATTGACTTTCCGTTACTTTGCTGATGGCTTCAAATTCCATGTCCCATTGCTGGCCTTCACACACCTGAGCGGCACAGGTGTTAAAGGCGGAAAGAACGATTTTCAGCTGTCTGGATTCGAGCGGGAGAAACATGTCGTATACCTTGATGACCATCACATCCCCCGCCAGGATGGCCGTGTTCGTATCCCATTTTTCATGAACGGTGGCTTTTCCCCTGCGAAGCGGAGCTTTGTCCATGATGTCATCATGCATCAGCGTAAAATTGTGAAATCCCTCTACCGCGATAGCGTAAGGAACAATCCGTTTGACATCCGGCTTATAGAGTGAGTAGGCCAGCAGGGTAAGCATGGGCCGGAGTCTTTTTCCCCCAATGTCCATCAGGTATCGGATGGGTTCATAAAGTGAAATCGGATGTTTTCCGTATTTCTGTTTCTTTATTCCCTGTGCTAACCATTCCTGATAGCGCCTGAGTTGTGAGCTCATTATCTAGATCTTTCTACTTCAGATAAATGTCTGGTGCCAAACACAAGATCAATCAGCCTTCGGTCAATGTCAGTTTTCTTCACCCGCACGCTGATCTTATCCCCGAGCCTGAATATTTTTCCGGTCTTCCTGCCGATAATGCGGTAATTTTTCTCATCAAACTCATAAAAGTCATCCGTCATGTCAGCCATGCGGATCATGCCTTCGCATTTTGTCTCTATGATCTCCACATAGATACCCCATTCCGTAACGCCGGAGATGAGACCTTCGTAATCTTTGTTCTCAGCGTTGGCCATGAACTCGACCTGCTTGTATTTAATAGAAGCACGTTCGGCATCGGCCGCCCGTTTTTCACGTTCGGAAGAGTGGACGCATCGCTCTTCATATTCCGCCTTACTCACCGGTTTACCTTCATCCAGATAATGCTGCAAAAGTCTGTGGGCCATCATATCAGGATAACGTCTGATGGGCGATGTAAAATGAGAATAATGTTCAAAAGCCAATCCGAAATGACCTTTTGGTTCGGTCGAATATTTTGCCTTTGCCATGGTGCGTATGGCGAGCTGCTCCAGCACGTTTTGTTCCGGCTTACCTTCAATCTCGGTCATTAGTTTGTTCAGCGAACTACTGATCGAGGCCTCTTCCACATTCATTCTATGACCAAACTGTTT
>JAYSOP010000149.1:0-5656 GCA_043722905.1 Chryseolinea sp. | reverse complement strand
AACGCCTTTAAATTTACCTTTACGGGAAAAATTGAAGTATGCTTAAGGTCTTACAAGAAACATGTTAAACTGTTGGTCCGGGATACTGGAATTGGCATTCTGGCTTCGAATCAATCTAAAATTTTCGAAAGGTTTACCCGAATTCCCAATGCCAGGTCCAGATCCTCCGAGGGGACCGGAATAGGGCTTGCCTTAGTCAAGGAACTGGTAAATATTCATGGAGGAGACATCGAGGTAAGTAGCAATGAAGGGGAGGGTACGGTGTTCACGGTATCGATCCCAAAAGGTAAGGACCACTTACCCGCGAAGAATATTTTCGTACTGAAGGAGCAGCACAGGGAAAGTCCTTATGTTTCTATTTATGCCGATGAACTCATGAGTTGGTCATCAACCGAATCCTCCTTGCAGTCCATTAATTATATGACCCCTGACAACTTGCCGGGGCAATCCAGGGCGACCATTTTATTGGTGGATGACAATGCGGATATGAGGGAGTACATTAGAAGCATTTTGTCTCATGATTTTATCGTGGCAACGGCGCAAAATGGAATGAAGGCCCTTGAGCTTATCACAAATGGCTTAATGCCCGATCTCATATTAGCAGATTTAATGATGCCAGAACTGGACGGCTACGCATTATTGGATAAAATCAAAGCAAATGCAGAGACTGCCGGTATCCCTTTTATTATCCTTTCTGCCAGAGCTTCCGAAGAAGACAGAATAGAAGGAATGCGTTATGGGGTTGATGATTACATGGTTAAGCCATTTTCAACTCGCGAATTATTGGCAGTTATTAATTCACGTCTTAAAAGGGTTCAAAAGTAAGCAGGTATATCGTATACTGGCCGAATGCTGATAGCAGTTTGTAAATTTGTATTAAAGTCGTTTGATCACATAAGAGAAAGATTCTGGATTTTGTAACAATACAGCCCGGTCCTTCCGCTGAAAAATTCAGATTCGAACATCGGGACTTGAAATAAACTGTTTGTGGCTGCCGCAAATCCGTAACTTTTCAATAATTTCGGCCCTACAAAAGAAAGATTTATTTCAACCAGGAATTCCCATATTGATGAGCCTCAATTGGTGGCTCGCTTAAAATCCGGGGACCAAGCAGCATTTGAATATTTGTACGACCACTATTCATCCGCCTTATATGGTGTTATCGTTCGCATACTGAGAAATGAGTCCATTGCTGAGGAGGTTTTACAAGATGCATTTTTAAAAATTTGGGACCGTATCGATCAGTATGATGTTTCCAGGGGCAGGCTTTTTACGTGGATTGTCAACATTACCCGAAATCTTGCTATTGATAAGATCCGTTCGAAAGAAATAAGCCGGGAAAGGAAAACCAATGACCTGGAAGGTCTCGTACATATAATCGATAAGAAAGAAAGCGTTGAGCAGAAAACTGATTCCATTGGCGTAAAAGATTCATTAAAGGATCTTCCGGAAGAACAACAATTTGTCGTAGAGTATTTATATTTTAAAGGGTATACTCAATCAGAATTGGCGGAAGATTTCAATATCCCTCTTGGGACCATTAAAACCCGTTTAAGGGCGGCAATGCAAAGATTACGAACAACATTTCGTTAAATTGAATATACAGGAATACATATCGTCAGGTATACTGGAAGCCTTCATGCTCGGGGATCTTTCTGAGAAAGAACGCGCTGAGGTTGAAAAAAATATCCTTGAATATCCTGAACTAAAGAAAGAGCTGGCCAATTTAGAGGATGTCCAGGAGCAATTGCTTTTGCATACCGCCATTCATCCACGTACGTCAGTGAGGATCGGGCTGATGGAAAAAATCGAGCATCGACCCCGGCAAAAAGTCGTTCCCCTCAGACAGGAGGGATCCCGTTTGAATTATTGGCGATTGGCTGCTGCCGCGTCCGTCGCGCTGGCACTCATGTCATCCTATCTCGCATACAATTATCGGAGTAAGCTGACCATTGCCGAAACAACCCTGAATCAATACATTGCCCAGAATCAGCGCATGGCGCAGGAATATAATAGTGTGAATAGTCGTTTGGACAAAGTTGAAGATGATCTGAAGGTTATGGAAAATCCTGCTTTTAAGCAGGTGGCAATGAAAGGTACCGGAAATGCCCCCGGGTCCCTGGCGTTCGCCTACTGGAATGCCGATACCCGGGAATTATTTCTCAGGGTTCAGAACATGAAAGCACTTGCTGCCAATAATCAGTATCAATTATGGGCCATTGTCGATGGCAAGCCTGTGGATGCCGGCGTATTTGATGCCACTTTTACAGGACTTCTTAAGATGAAAGAGATCGGCGGCGCCGCAGCAGCCTTTGCCGTAACGATTGAACCCCGTGGTGGACAAAAGAATCCCACGCTCGAGACCATGCAGGTTATCGGAAATGTGGAGAAAGGGTAATATCGCGCAAGCATCCGCTTGTGTGTATAGATTTTTCAGCGTCCGCTGATGAGGAGTAACCCAGGGGGAGTTTGAGATCCGCCTTTTATTTTATTCAGGTACTTTTCCAACCATAATTTCAGAAAGCAAGCGGACGCTTGCCGTCACTTTCGCACAAGGGGACCCTTGCGCGATAAATAAAGATATAGGATATATCGGGGGCGTCCACCCGCGCGTCTCTGCGCTCCAACCAAGAATCTCTCGATCAGAACCGGCTATTCCCGGGAAATTTCGCAGAATTCATCATGTTGAAATAAATCTGAAGGATCAGAAATCCAAACAGCCCTTCCGCTACGTAAGTGGTTTTATAAATTAATCTAAAACAAATTATTGAATGAAAACACAATTAAAAAAATCCACTTTTTTCCTCATGGCTCTAATCAGTTTATGCTATGTAAACGTGGCACAGGCTCAGAACAAAAAAGCTGTGGAAGTTGGTGGAGCACAGATGTATCCTACCAAAAACATTGTTGAGAACGCCATAAACTCAAAAGATCACACAACGCTGGTAGCGGCGCTTAAGGCGGCTGACCTGGTTGAAACCTTAAAAGGTAGCGGGCCTTTCACAGTTTTTGCGCCAACCAATGACGCTTTCAATATGCTTCCAGCTGGTACTGTAGAGTCTCTTTTGAAGGCAGAGAATAAGTCAGCCCTTTCCGGAATTCTTACCTACCACGTTGTGGCTGGAAAAATGGACAGCAAGGATCTTATGAAAAAGATTAAGGAGGGTAACGGTAAAGCCGAATTATCCACTGTAGCTGGAGGAAAACTTTGGGCAAGTATGGAAGGAAAATCATTGAAGATCTGGGATGAAAAACAAAATTCAGCCGAGGTTACAATAGGTGATGTATACCAAAGTAACGGTGTAATCCATGTGGTAAATAAGGTATTAATGCCCAAATAATTTACAGCCGGGAGAAATTCCCGGCTTCCATTTTTTGATGGATCCTATTAAATGGTTAAAAACAATTCAATCAATGCCTTGTTCTCTTAACAATCCATCAACAGTTTAAAACAATAAAAAACAGAAAAATGAAAAAAACTTCAGAAGAGAAAGATGGCACCGGTATTTCACCCTTTGCTGGTGCATTAAAAAGAAGGTCGTTTATAAAATATGCTGGCGCCTCAGCAGGGGTTGCAGCCCTTGTATTGACAGGGTGCAATGAAGACGATGATGACATGAAAACAAATGAAGGTGTTGATTTAGGAAGTGGTGACACCGGTATCCTTAACTACGCTTATGCGCTCGAACAATTAGAAGCTGCATTTTATACAACCGCGGTAGCACACGGTTCATTCGCCGCAATTTTTTCAGCTGGTGAGCAAGCCATCATGACCGATATCCGGGACCATGAGATCGCGCACCGCGAATTTTTTAAAACCGCTTTGGGTGCCAATGCGATTCAAGACCTCGAGGTAGATTTCAGCGCGGTTAACTTTGGCAGCAGGGAAAGCGTTTTGATGACAGCTAAAACGTTTGAAGACCTGGGTGTATCGGCTTATAATGGTGCGGGAAATTTATTGGCAGACGTGAATTTGTTGCTGGTAGCAGGAAAAATTGTTTCCGTCGAGGCAAGGCACGCTGCGGCTATACGCGATTTGTTAAATCCTAAATCAGCGGATTTTGCAGGGAATGATGTCGTAGACACAAATGGATTTGATGGAGCCCTGATGCCTTCGGCCGTTCTCACCGCCGCGGGTCCGTTTATTAAGACGAAAATTAATGGTAGTAACCTTCCCACCACTTAAAAATTAAAGACATGAATTTAAATAAGATAATAAAACTAATGGACTTCGGTAAAATCGATCAGGACGGAGTACATCATAATGCTGACCGACGCGGCTTTTTTAAGAAAGCGGGAGATTTGAGTATTAAAACGGTTCTCGCCTCATTGCCCATTGCACTTACCATGATGCCAAAGGCAGTAAAAGCCCAATCATCTACAGTAGGAGATGTGTTGAATTTTGCCCTGACCCTGGAGTATCTCGAGGATGAATTTTACAAGATGGGTTTGGCTGCGTCAGGTTTAATACCTGCTGCTGACCGCAGCATTTTTATGCAGATCAGTCAACATGAAAGCGCGCACGTAGCGTTTTTGAAGACTGCATTGGGAAGTTCCGCTGTGGCAAAACCGACTTTCGATTTTACTGCGGGAGGCCAGTTCTCAAACGCATTTACTAATTACATGACTTTCCTTACACTGTCACAGGCTTTTGAAGATACGGGAGTTCGTGCCTATAAGGGGCAAGCGGGAAATTTGCTCAATGATAATGATACTTTAAAGGCTGCGTTACAAATCCACAGTGTAGAGGCGCGTCATGCATCAGAAGTGAGGAGGCTAAGAGGAGGCGTGATTAGTCAATCAATTAAAGGATGGATATCCGGAAATGAGCCAAACGGAGCACCTGCTTCGGTGTATGCTGGAGAAGAAAATGTTACGCATGCAGGCGCGAGTCTGAACAGTATCACTTCTATTTCCAGTCTGTCATCCAACGCTAAGACTGAAGCGTTTGACGAACCGCTGACAAAGGAACAGGTCCTGGCTATTGTGCAACCGTTCCTTGCCTGATCATATTCATAGCAGTTAAATTTTTAGATATACACATATGAAAACGATATTGTTATTTTTAGGAGGTATAGGGATGCAGGAGATCCTTCTTATCGGTCTGGTTATACTCGTTTTTTTCGGCGCCAAGAAGATTCCGGACTTTATGAAAGGTCTGGGAAAAGGTATCCGGGAATTTAAAGACGGAGTAAAGGAAATCAAAACAGGGAAGGAGATTTCAACTGTCAATACTGACGAATAGTTTGGTTGTTCTGTGTTGTTTTAGTAAAGTGCTCACGATTATTTCGTGGGCATTTTTTGTTTAGGGGAAATCTAAATACAAAATACATATCACAGAGTTTCTTTGTGCTCCTCTGTTCTCTCTGTGTAATTGGATTTATTAAGTCCTCCTAAGGAGAATGAAATCCACTACACAGAGGACCACAAAGAAGGCACAGAGTTACAAAGAAATGTTTTATGTCATTTAATTTGTTTCCGACGCAATGGAATTCTTTTTATTAAAGCAGAAAGTGAGATTGATAGCAGGATTAATAAATTTTTTTTGTGAACCTTTGTGCTCCTCTGTGATTTGCATTTGGTATTTCTAAACCGTAGGTTTTACAAACGATCAGCGCACAATAATTATTGAATGATGATCTTTTTTTTCATTAGT
>JAYSOP010000148.1:0-2049 GCA_043722905.1 Chryseolinea sp. | reverse complement strand
TCTGCACAGGCTATCCATACAGTGCCAACAGGTTTATCTGGCGTCGACCCACCGGGACCTGCTATCCCGCTCGTTGCGACGGCAAAATCGGTTTTAAATTTTAATCGGGCCTGCTCCGCCATTTCTTTAATGGTGGCCTGACTAACAGCACCAGATTCTGTCAAAGTTTTTGCTTTAACCCCAAGCTCATTAATCTTTATCTCATCGGAGTAGGCTACGATGCTGCCTAAAAAATAATCAGAACTTCCGGGAACGCTGGTGATGAGATGTGAAAGGTATCCGCCTGTACAACTCTCCGCCAATGAAAGGGTAAACTTTTTTTCCCGCAGGGTTTTGCCAAGAACAACTTCAAGCGGATCTTCGCCTATTCCAAAGATATATTCACCTGCCAGCGGTTGTAATTTCTCAATCAACAATTTAGTTTCATCCTTCAAAGTTTGTTCATCATGGCCGATGGCTGTGAGCCGTAATTTCACTTCCCCAAGGCTTGGCAAATACGCCAGCTTAATATGAGCGGGGAGGGATTGCTCCCAGACTGAAATTTTTTCAGCCAGAAATGATTCTCCAATGCCTACCGTCCTGATGAGGGTGTGGTGTATGTTAGGTGTCTTAAATTTTCGAAGGAGTTTCGGGAGTATGATTTCGCTCATCATAACTTTCATTTCATGGGGTACACCTGGCATTGAAACAAAAACTTTCCCCTCACGTTCAAACCACATCCCAGGGGCAGTACCCATTCTATTTGTAATTTTCTCACAACATATCGGCAAAGAAGCTTGCAGACGATTTACCTCTGTCAGAGCTCTTCCCCGGCTTTTAAAGAACTCTGTTACTTCAGCCAGTGCCTCTTCATGGAGGCGCATCTCGCAGTTGAAGTATTTTGCCAGACAGGGTTTAGTAAGGTCATCACTAGTTGGCCCCAGGCCCCCGGTAATTAAGATGATATCCGCACGTTTTTCCGCCTCCGCGAACGCGGTGAGTATCTCGGGTTCTATATCACCGACGGTTGTTTTCCGAACAACCCGGATGCCGGCGTTGGATAATTCGATGCCCATCCATTGGGTGTTGGTGTCCACAATCTGACCGTAAAGGATTTCATCACCAATGGTAAGGAGCTCTGCTGTTATTGTTTTCATAGGATTCAGGGGCACAAATGTACTTTAGTATACAGAAGTTTAAAGGTTAATTTCAATTTTGTAGATTTGGACCCTAAAGCCCCAATTCCTTCGTTATATAAAGAATATCAATTCCAAATGGGTAACAATCCTCATCATTTAATGAAAATCGTTTTACTAATCAGCACGCTATTTTTATTAACGGCAAATAGCGCTTCAGGCCAATTCGATAAATTAAAAAAGGCTGCCCGGACCCTTACCTCAGGCACTGGAGTTAATTCGGAAGAAATCGGAGATGCCCTCAAGGAAGCATTAACAAAAGGCATATCAAAAGGTTCTGACCTCGTATCTCAGGTAGATGGCTATCTCAAGAATTCGGAAATAAAACTTCCCTTTCCCCCGGAAGCAAAAAACGCTGAAGTGAAACTCCGTCAATTGGGTTTGGGAAATGACGTTGACAAATTTATCGTGACCCTAAACAGGGCAGCTGAGGACGCGGCAAAAGAAGCCAAGCCTATTTTCGTTTCGGCCATTAAACAGATGACCATTCAGGATGCTGCCGGTATACTGAAAGGTGAACAGGACGCCGCCACTCAGTATCTGAACCGCACTACTTCTCCTTCGTTAAAAGATAAGTTTAAGCCCGTCATCAAAAATTCTTTGGAAAAAGTAAATGCAACGAAATATTATTCAGATTTGATCAATACCTACAATAAAATTCCTTTGGTTCAGAAGATGAATCCAAATCTGGATGACTACGCCACCAATAAAGCAATAGAAGGACTATTCA
This sequence comes from Chryseolinea sp., assembly GCA_043722905.1. Lineage (GTDB taxonomy): Bacteria > Bacteroidota > Bacteroidia > Cytophagales > Cyclobacteriaceae > Chryseosolibacter. The sequence continues at coordinate 144 of JAYSOP010000148.1, read as the reverse complement.
TTATGATTGCAAAAGAAGAGAAAAACATCCGTAACAATCCTGGCGCGAGAACGACAGAATTATTGAAGCGGGTTTTTGGATCGCAGAGTAAATGAGTTTCAAACCATAGATCACCAAGGCTATTGATAATCTTTAACTTTTTAA
>JAYSOP010000147.1:0-5548 GCA_043722905.1 Chryseolinea sp. | reverse complement strand
GGAGAAGTTCCGGCACTTTTTACTGATTAAGAAAAGTACTTGGTCACGCCCGGAGTGGCTATGGGATAGAAGCCATCGGTATTCGGTAGCACCGGTGGAGGTGCATCCCATGCATATTTAGCGGGTTGAATACTAATTCCGGAATTTATCGTTTGATCCCAATCAATAATCTGACCTGAATAGGTTGCCATTCGGCCAATGATAGAGGTCAGCGTTGATTTTGCTCCGTTTTCAGCATCAGCGAATTTGTATTCACCTTTTGCGAGCGCTGCAAACAACTCATCGTGCTCGTTCTGGTAAGGTTCATTTTCCTTTGACTTATCAAATTTATATAATGACTTACCCTTGTGAGTGATTTCTGCTGCACCACATTTCACAACACCTTTTGTTCCAATAAACATTTCATCAACGATGGCATAAGTTCCTTTGATGTGCCTGCATTGGCTGTTCATAATGGATCCATCGGCGTATTGATATTCAACATAATGATGATCATAGATTTCGCCAAATTCTTTACCTGTCCGTACTTGCCGGCCACCCAGACCCTGTGCCTTAACGGGATATGAACCTTTGAACCAGTTCATGACATCCAGATTGTGAATGTGCTGTTCGGTGATATGATCGCCGCACAACCAATTGAAATAATACCAGTTGCGCATTTGATATTCCATTTCAGTCTGGCCTGCCTGACGAGGCCTTACCCAAACGCCGTCATTATTCCACCAAACCTGACTGGAAGTGATGTCTCCGATCATGCCGTCCTGGATGCGTTTATAAAGTTCGCGATAGGAGGTTTGATAATGGCGTTGCAGACCTACCACTACATTTAATTTTTTCTTTTTCGCAATTTCAGCGACTTCCAGTACCTTCTTTACACCTGCCGGATCCGTTGCCACGGGTTTTTCCATGAACACGTGTTTGTTTTGCTTGATGGCTTCTTCAAAATGAATTGGACGAAAACCTGGAGGTGTTGCAATGATAATAACATCTGCCAGTGGAATTACTTTCAGATAGGCATCAAAACCCACGAACTTTGTTTCTTCCGTAACGGCTACTCTCCCTTTAACATTTCCTTCCTCACCTTCCGTAAGTTCTTTAAACGATTCATCGAGGCGATCGCGGAAGGCATCCGCCATCGCGACAAGTTTTACGTTTTGTTTGGTTGATAAGGCTTGCATGACAGCCCCCGTTCCCCGACCTCCACATCCAATGACCGCTACTTTGATTGTATCATCCACTGAATTGAAATAGCCAGCGTTGGATATCATGGGCATGGCCATGAGGCCGCCGGCGAGTAATGAACTTTGTTTGACAAAATCTCTTCGGGATTGATGTAATTTTTCATTTTCCATAAGGCATAATTTATTGCTATCGCATTTATTTAAGATAATTTTCAAAAAACTTTTCAATTTCTGCTTTCGAGGGAGCTTTTTCCGGTCTCACCACGCGAAAGCCAACGTACATACCATCGGTCAGCCACCATTTGCTCTTCGGAATCTGGGGATCCCGTTTATTCCAGGCGGCATCTGAAGCCATTCGGTTAGCACAACGCAACGCTACACCCTCATCAAGAAATGAACCTCCCCGAACAACTTTCGGATATTTTGACCCGGGGGGTGTCAAAGGATCTTTAGCATCCGCCGCTAATTTTTCGTAAGCCGTGGGGTCATATTGATCTAAAGTCCACTCGCTTAAGTTACCCAACATATCATACAATCCCCAGGAATTTGGTTTTAATGAAGCGGTTTTTTGAAATTTTCCGTCACTGTTTTCCTTAAAGTAGCCGTAAGCTATCAAGGCTTTTGCTTCATTCGCAAAGGGTTGGGCAGTCTGTGTGCCGCCGCGGCAAGCATACTCCCATTCAGCTTCTGTAGGAAGTCGGTAAAAAATGCCTGTTTTCTCGTAAAGAAATTTACAATACATTAGAGTGGCTTGCTGGCTCATACTATTGGTCGGTTGTTTCAAATCGCGGCCCATTCCCCAAGTAAGATCGATGTACTGCGCTGTGGGCCGGGAAATCGCATCGATGGCAATTCCCTTCGTCTGTGGGACATCGATATTTTTGAAAAAAACATCCCATTCTCCGAAGGTCACTTCCCTTTCACCCATCCAAAAGCCGCTGACCTGAACCTTTTTCTGGGGTCCTTCATCTGTCTCCCGGCCTTTTTCAGTAGCAGGACTTCCGATGGTAAAAGTTCCAGCCGGAACGGGCACCATTTTAAATTTGACCGTCGATCCCGGAATATTTTGCTCGTAGGCTTTGAACCCCTGCCCGAAACAGATGAAGGGGAATAAAAAAAATAGGAAAATAACGAGATTTTTCAAGCGGATAAATTGAGTTTTGCGAAGGTAAAAAATATAACCAGCCACAACAACCAATTTTATGCCAGTAATAAATCCACTTTTGACCAGGCACACAGGGGATAAAAAACAAACGTTTCTTCCCAGGATTCTGGAATTCTTTGCGGCATTACATACCATAAATGGTAATTTTTACATCAATGGTGACGAATGCCTTGATTCACATCCATAACAGCATTCACATCAATTGTAACGTGAAAGATAAGTTTACATTTATTAAGATCTGGCATTAGCTTTTATGCTAATATGGGGGCTAAGATTGAACTATAGTTGGGGCCCTGGACCGTCCCATCTGATTAAAACTTCGAATAAATAAATGAAAATTCTTTTTGTTATCAATCCCATTGCCGGAGGCTCCGATCATGATAAAACCATTGATGGCTTGAAGGAAATGTCAAAGGTAAATGAGTGTGAAAGTTTATTCTATATGACATCCGGCAAAGCTGATGAAAAAAAAATCAAGCAACATATTGAAAAGTTTAAACCAGACCGTGTGATTTCCGCAGGCGGCGACGGCACAATACAGCTGGTATCCAAAATACTGTTGTCTTACGATATAAAAATGGGAATATTGCCACTGGGTTCCGCCAACGGTTTGGCCACCGCCCTTGAAATACCTAAAGATCCCCTGGAAGCCGCGGAAAAAGTATTTAAGTCCACGCGTGTAAAACCGTTGGACATGTTGCGTTTTAATAAAAAGCATCATTGCATCCACCTGAGCGACATCGGTGTCAATGCATTAATTGTAAAAAAATACGCGGAGGCTGGTGCAAGGGGTTTACTAGGTTACGCGAAACAGTTATTATCCTCCATACAGGAGACTCCCATGTATAATGTTACGATCCGTACAGAAAAAGAAACCTATAATAAACAAGGATATATGATGGCATTTGCAAATGCCCATAAATATGGAACCGGGGTACAGATATCGGATGGGTCGGTTTCTGATGGAAAGTTCGAGATTTGTAATGTTGAAAAAGTATCCCTTGATGAAGCCATCAGGGCAGGTCTCACTATTCTTAATGTGTTTGTTGATAAAAATATGTTCTCAGATGTTATCAGCTGCAAGCAAGCTGAAATTACTGCTGATCAAAAAGTGCATTTTCAAATCGATGGCGAGTACATGGGTGAGATCGATCGTCTTGATATTGAAATTGTTCCCCGTGCGTTGAAACTTTTGGTCTGAGTGCCGGTAAAAATTCCCATATTATTAAGTTTTTACGCCCTCTCTAACGGCGATACCACTTTGTTATTTGGTCAGGTTACTTACACCGGGTTCAGCGATTTGAGTTTTCGCGATTACAACCGCAGAAAAACATTTCGAACCTTGATTAAATTGTACCGAACAAAATCGTATGCAAATCAGGATATCATTCTGATGTTATCCGGCAGTAACGTACCGGCTACTACTAACCGGCATGGAGCATTTTATGTAAAAACTTTAGAAAACATCCGCGAGGGGGTACTGGAAAAAGTACTGCTTGCGACAGGGGAAGAAGTAAAAATGGTAGATGGCCTTTATTTAAAAACGGTCAACCATGTTCAGGGTGACAACATCGTTATCTCGGATCTTGACGATACGCTGATGCACTCTTTCATCTACAGGAAACTTCGTAAGTTTCGCACCCTCATGTTTACCACTGTGGAGAAGCGAAAAGCGGTTGTTCATATGCAGGAGCTGATGAAAAGTTTCATTTCGAAAGGGGCCATTCCCATTTATTTATCGAATAGCGAACAAAATTTGTATCCGCTTATTTACCGATTTCTGATGCATAACGGTTTCCCTCCTGGTCCGTTATTCCTGAAGCAGATGCGCAAATTGGTGGATGTGATAATGAATATTAAATTTCCGCCCAATAATACCCACAAGATCAGCACGCTGGAAGAATTACTGGCCTTGTTTCCAAATCAAAAATTTATATTGATGGGCGACAATACACAGCACGACCTTTCAATTTATCTGTCCGCCGCCGAGAAATTTGGTAACAGTATCCGCTACATTATTATCAGGAAAGTGATTGAGAAAAAAGCCGACGAATTGTTGATTGCAAAGGCGCAAGAGATGTTAAAGGCGAATAATATCAATTTGTATTATTCGGATGATTTTCCAACGTCTTTCGAGCTATAGCAGACCGGGCCTGCAACAGTTAACGCTGAGCCATTCAATCAAACTCATAATTCGGATTTTGCCACATCATGGGGATATCTGCTTCGTATGTCTTTTGTGGCGTTTTAATTCTCATTTCGAAACGGCCCTCGATCCTGAAACCAAATGATTTATAAAATTCAATTGCTTTGTGATTGCTTTCCCTGGCAAGTAATTCTACGCGGCCAATATCGGGTCGGCTGACGCCAATCTCTTCTAAAAAAATGGTAAACAACGTTCGCCCGATTTTTTTCCCCTGAAAGGAAGGGTGAACTACTATCGTAAGATTGGAAAAAATATGATCGAAAACGCGGGGCCCCGGTTTGTAGGCATGCATTTCTCCGACCAGGGTTTCAGGGTCTTCAGGGTGTTCAGCTACGATAATAAAGCCTGCCTCCAGACTTTTTGTGAGAAAGTGTTGGACATAACTTTCCGTGATTTCCTCTTCGGACCTGGCAATACCGCCCTCCTCCCGTGCCACCGCCTTGTATAACTTTATAATTTTTACCAGGTCTTCAGGGGCTGCTGTGCGAATGTGCATATTTTATATTAAGAGACGCTTAAGGTAAAGCGTTCGAACCACGTTGCAAAATTTTTTGATATTATAGCTGGAAGTCGTACAGCGAGAAAACTTGATTTATTTTTCTATTATAGATGCGGGGAACGTTTCAGGGGCGAATTCAGAAAGAGATCGAAGCGCTCCAGGCATTGCAGTTTCCTATTTCCCTGAACACTGACTACGGCTTTGACTGGAAAACCCCACTGTCTTCTTAACATACATCGATAGAGGCAACGGTCATCCGTTTTTGCTGCCCTGATATTTGGGTTTGTACCGCTTAATCGTTTTTTCTTCCTGGATAAAAAGATAAAAATTCATTTGTGCTACCTGAAAGTGACGCAGGTAGCTATTCGCGCTAAATCCAGAAGTTAATTTAATATGATTTTCCATACCGGAGATTTTGTAGACCACTAAACAATTCCTACCCTTTTTACCGCAAACGTTTTAAAACATATTTTTTGCGTTCATTGACTCTCATGCCA
>JAYSOP010000146.1:0-2816 GCA_043722905.1 Chryseolinea sp. | reverse complement strand
GAGAGGGAATCGTGCGTCTTTTAAGAAAAATCAGGCCAATTCGAGCAAAACAGATTCAATTCTGCCTTGTTGGCAGGTTAAGTCCGACAGGCTGCTAGTTATTCCAATTCGCAATAGAAAGTGCTTTTATGTAGGTCGGGTTTTAACCCGACACGTCGGGCTGAAGCCCGACCTACGCAAAATATTAATGTCGTTTCTAGTGCAAATTAGAATTACATGGGAACTTTGTTCTCTACATGGTTTTGGATCTCCAAGCCGGGCAATATTCGAAATTGTGCAGTAACTCAAATTAATTTATCATCCCCGAATTACCCTGTGCTTCCATTGGCAATGTAGTAAGGTTAGTGGATAAGCCGGGATTAATAAATGAACGTTTTATTTAAAAAAGAGAGAGTCATTACATGGTTAAACCAATACTGCCCAGAAGGAGTACGAATAAAATCCCCAGTATCTTTTTTGTACCACTTCTCTTTATAAATGCAGCATTGTTTTTACTACCAAAATTGGGGTTGATTAAATTTGTTAATACCAATTTATGGGGTGAAATAAACTCACAAAATCTGCTGGGTGCAATTGCTCAAGATCTTTTGCTCACGCTTGTGCTGACGGCATTGGTTGTTGTGATGTTAAGGGCACCGAGTAGGGCAAAGCTAGCTGTTGCTGGCCTTGTTGGAGGAGTCCTGCTTCTGTTGTTGCTGGTTGATATGCGTGTCCGCGAGTTATGGTTAAAGCCAATTGATATATCAATTATTCGCTATGCTATGGAGAATGCAGCTGACTTGACCAGCGGTGCGGATCTGTTTTTTAATTTTGCTGCTTTGTATTCGATGACCTTCAGGAAGGTTATGTTTTTTGCGCTGGTTATTTTTGTTGTCAATTGGAGTCTTTTGGTCTGGGCTGCGGGCAGAGGTTGCGCGTTTGATATTCGTCGTCCCAAACTGGCAGTTTCGCTCGTTGCAGTTTGTGTACTCATTTTTTTAACTGTTGCATTATCTGCGCAAAAATACCGTTATCGCGTAAATGAAAATATTTTGGTTTCCCATTTAACCAAAATATTTCAGGCCTATAAATCAGATAGCGGTGAACAATTCACCAAGCTCGCGGACAGTTTTGAACAGAAGTTTTACCCCTTGTCTGCGCAATTAGAGCTGAAGAGGAAGATACTGAAAGATGTTAAGCCATTTCATAATGTGGTGGTAGTCGTTTATGAATCCATACGCTGGAAAGATTTAAATGTTGTTGGTGGTAAACCGACACTATCCCCTGTGCTGGCAAAAATGGCTGCGAGTGGGATCGTCAGTAAAAGTTATGTGTCGGTTCCGCATTCCTCTAAAGCATACTACGCAATATTGACAGGTCGTCATCCACACCTCGGGATTGAGATGCGGGAAGTATTTAAGGACAAAAATGAAACGCTGTGGCACGAGTTGCGCAGTTCTCGTCAAATGAACACATATGCCTTCAGTTCATTGTTTTTGGGATTTGAAGGAATGGGAAAACTTCTTAAATCGTTTGGGATCTATCCGTATGAAACCCGTGAGCTAGCGAAAGCTGGCGGGTTAAATATTGCTTCGGTTTCCAGTTTTGGTACAAATGATGAGCATCTGTATAGCCTTGGAAGCCAATATATCAGCAAGGTAGGCAAACCATTTGGCGCTGTATTTTTCCCTCTGGCAGCTCATTTTCCATACCAGTGTAAAGGTTCTGTTGCCGGTCGGCATAGTAAGGAAGATTATGATCGCTGTGTCGTTGAATCTGATGCGAACCTTGGAAAGCTGTTAACAGAGTTTAGTCGTCTTGGTCTTATGAAGGATACATTGTTCGTGATTGTTGGAGACCACGGTGAGTCATTTGGGGAGCATGGTCTTTTCGTACACAATTCATCCATGTATGAAGAAGAAGTTACTGTCCCACTGATTTTTTGGTCGGAAGATGGCCGTCTCGGACAACACCAAATTCCGTACAGTCGTCAAATCGATATTGAACCTACTATTGCTGACCTGATGGGGGCGTTAGGTACAAATATTCCGGTACAAGGTGTCAGCCTGTTGCGCCAGCAAAGTACCCAACTTCCGGTATATATGGCAACTTTTTTCGATGGTCTGGGTGCTGCATTAGTTGAGCCGCCATTCAAGTATATGTTTGATCTGGCGACGAATAAGGTAATGGTATTCGATAACACAAACGATCCGCTAGAAGTTTCACCGGTCATGGCAACAGATGAAAAAAAACTTGAGGTGACTGAGAGAATGCGCGCGTTTTTTGCCTACCAAGAGAGTGTATTTCCGAATAGATAGGTAGTTTTGTGGTTATTCGATGAGCAGTGTGTGCACAGCCAGTAAATCGTAATTTTACTATGCGGGAATACACTGCTGTAGCCATAGTTCAACGCTTAGCAAGCGGTATAATGGATTTTCACTTCTGCTTTGGCCGGCCAGATACCGGTTAATCAGCTTGAGTATTTTAGCTTGATCGCAATATGCGCCAACTCTGGCATCAGATCCGAGTAATAGTTCACGTAGCAACGCGCCGTTGTTGGATTTAAACATTTGTTCTATTGGGGTCGGATAGCCCTTTTTGTCTACGCGGTTTGCAATTACAACCTGGTTCATTTTGCGCAAATATTCGCGCAAGATAAATTTAGTTTTCCCAGCTTTAATTTTCCAATCAATAGGCAAACGGGCGCAGAATTCCACTAAACGATAATCTAAAAATGGCAGGCGGGATTCTACGCCGTTAGCCATGCTGACTGTGTCACCATATTGTAGTAAACCAGGTAGTACCCGGTTTGAAAAATCATGTCTCATCACGTTTTC
>JAYSOP010000145.1:0-10574 GCA_043722905.1 Chryseolinea sp. | reverse complement strand
TTGCAAGCGATGTTTGCTACCAGAGACACTAACAGAATTATCGAAAACCCTCCATTTAAAATTTTAGGATTTCCCGGACTCGATTTCCAAAATATGAATACTTTCTTCATGTATTTTTTTTTGAGATGCCATTTATTCAGGAACTAATCTACCATAATAAACCATGATGCCGGGTTTAAAAAACCAGACTTTGGATTCTGATACCGGCCGGGCCGAATTCTAATAATTTAATTACAGCCGGCTGGTAGAATAATTAGCGGGTATCTATTTTGGACGTGCACCCTTGTTAAAACTTACGGCAACGAACTGGGCAAGCCGTACTGATCAAAAGCAAGTTGGCAGTGAAATCGGTCAATATTTTCAGATTGAATGAATGATCCGTTTTTCATGTTTCCTGCCTTTATTGAAGAATCATAAATCTCCTCTACCATTGGTGTATTACCATAAGTCTTTGAATGATTTGGCTTGTTCATGTTATACTTAACATTTATCTTTCTGAATTGTCTGATCTCAACTTAATATGAAAAAAATTATTTTTATCTGTTTTTTACTTTCTGCGCTGGTTTACGGCTCCTGTAGCAACAAAAGGGAGGGAAAACCGGTAGTACTTGTATTTTCTAAAACCGCTGGCTTCGTACACAGCTCCATACCCCAGGGAGTTGCAGCCATTCAAAAACTTGGTGCGGAAAATGGATTTGATGTTGATACGACAAAAAATGCAACGCTTTTTTCGGATGAATCGTTAAAAAAATATGCTGCGGTAATTTTTCTGAATACTACCGGAAATGTTCTGGACTACCGGCAGGAAGCGGCTTTTGAACGGTATATTCAGTCCGGAGGAGCGTTCGTCGGAGTACATTCTGCTACCGACACGGAATATGATTGGGGATGGTATGGCAAACTGGTAGGGGCATATTTCACGAGCCATCCTAAAACTCAGGATGCAAAATTCATCATTAAAGACAAAAGCTTCGGCGCCACAAAATTCTTTTCCGATACCGTGTGGCAACGCAGGGATGAATTGTACAACTTCAAAAAAATGAATCAGGATGTTCACGTGCTAATCACGGTGGATGAATCATCCTATGAAGGAGGTTCAAACGGAAAACATCACCCTATGAGCTGGTATCATGATTATGATGGCGGTCGTGCGTTCTATACCGAACTCGGACATACCGAAGAAAGTTATGCGGAAGAAAATTATCTGAAACATTTGCTTGGCGGCATTCAATACGCCATCGGGGATAATGAAGAACTGAATTATCGGCAGGCGAAAACACAGCTTCCCCCTGACGAAGACAGATTTAGCAAAACCCAACTTTCCTTTGGTGATTTTTTCGAGCCAACTGAAATGACCATACTGCCTAACCGTGATATCCTGGTAACCCAAAGGCGTGGGGAAATCATGTTGTATAAAAATGACACCAGGAAGGTTCAGCAAGTGGGGCTTCTCAACACTTATTGGAAAACATCCACAAAAGGAGTTAATGCAGAGGAGGGTGTTTTAGGGTTGGCGAAGGATCCTGACTACACAAAGAATAATTGGATATATATATTCTACAGCCCGATTGATACTTCAGTGAACCGACTTTCCAGGTTCACGTTTAAAAACGATACGCTGGACCTGGCGACTGAAAAAGTTATTCTAGATGTTAAATCCCAACGGGAGATCTGTTGCCACACGGGTGGTTCCATTGCTTTCGGGCCGGATGGATTACTGTACGTTTCAACCGGGGATAATTCAACTCCATTTAATGAGCCAGGTGCGAAATTTGTGAACAGTGGATTCGGCCCGATGAATGATCTGGCAGGCCGTCAACAGTATGATGCCCGAAGGTCTTCCGGGAACACCAACGACTTGCGCGGCAAAATTCTTCGCATCAAAGTTAACAACGATGCTACGTATGATATCCCGGACGGAAACCTTTTTCAAAAGGATGATAAGGCGCGGGCAGAAATTTATGTAATGGGAAATCGCAACCCCTACCGGATTTCGGTAGACCAGAAAAACAGTAATCTTTATTGGGGAGAAGTAGGACCGGATGCCAGCAATGACAGTCTGGAAACGCGTGGTCCTCGCGGGTATGACGAGGTAAATCAGGCCCGCAAAGCCGGCTATTTCGGATGGCCATTATTCGTGGGCGATAACTACGCTTATCGTGAATATGATTATGCCACCGGAAAAAGCGGACAATCATTCAATCCTGCAAAACCGGTTAATAATTCAAGGAACAATACAGGTTTGAAAGACTTGCCTCCGGCACAACCCGCCTTTATATGGTATCCGTATGCGCCTTCGGCTGATTTTCCTCAGGTAGGAACGGGCGGAAGGAACGCGATGGCCGGACCTGTTTATTACACCGATATGTTTCCAAAAGAAACGCGTCTTCCTGAGTATTTTAATGGAAAACTTTTCATTTATGACTGGATTCGTGGATGGATCAAAGTGGTGACCATGTTTCCTAACGGAGATTTTAATAAGATGGAACCTTTTTCTCCTGCCATTAAAGTGAATTCATTGATTGATATGGAAGTGGGACCTGATGGCAAATTGTATTTGCTGGAGTATGGCAGTGGCTGGTTCACTAAAAATCCTGACGCCGGACTCGCCATGATCGAGTACAACGATGGTAACCGGCCCCCGAAAATAACAGGGTTTGAAGTAGACAAAACCTCCGGTATTCTGCCTCTTAATATAAAGGTAACCGCTCAGGCTACAGATCCTGAAAAAGACAAAATAACGTATGAATGGGATCTTGGTAACGGTACAACGAAAGAATCATCGACCCCACAACTGGATTATACTTATAGCACCATCGGTGATTATAGAATTTCAGTGAATGTTAAAGATGATAAGGGAGCATCCGCAAAAAGTAACGCCGTCAGCATTTATGCCGGAAATGAAGCGCCGGAAGTTGCCATTCAGCTGACGGGCGGTAATAAATCTTTTTACCTGCCGGGAAAACCATTGCGCTATGAAGTTAAAGTATCGGATAACAGCGACACGGCGAAGTTCGATGCTCAAAACCTTTTCGTAGCAGTGGATTATGCAGAAGGTGGGTATGACAAAGCAGCCAGTACGATAGGCCATCAGCAGGGAGAAAATATCATTGGTAAAGGCTTGGTAATGTCACTGGATTGTAAGAGCTGTCATAAGGAAACTGAAAAATCTATCGGGCCATCTTACGTTCAGGTGGCACAGAAATATGCAAAGGATCGCGAGGCAGCGAATTACCTCGCAGGTAAAATAATAAAAGGTAGCCAGGGTGTTTGGGGAGAGACCCAGATGCCCGCGCATCCGACACTACCGGAAGGTGACGTCCGCCAGATCGTTAGTTGGATTATATCCCTTGCGAATACCGGAGAGGTAAAAAAATCTTTACCAGTCTCGGGCATCATTAATCCAGCCGAAAATCAGAAACCGAACACCGATTTAGTCATCACAGCAACCTATACCGATAAGGGTGGTAATAACGTAAAAGCCTTAACGGCCACCAATGCGGTTGCCTTGCCCGGAGGATATGTTTCATTTTCCGGAGATGAAAAAGTGGAAGGTTTTAAACCGTTCAGGTATAACAATAACAACATTTTAATTATGCCTCAGGCCGAGGGCTGGTTTGCGTTAGACAGCATTGACCTGACCGATGTGCGGTCTGTAAATATTCATATCGGATGGCAGGAAACTCCGTCAGTGGCCTTTGATTATGAAGTAAGACTTGACGCGCCGGCAGGAAAATTATTAGGCAAAGGCCGGATGCCGGTTCCAAAAAAAGGCGCGCCGACCGGTATCACCCGTGTGTCGGTTAATCCCGTGACGGACGGAAAGTTTCATTCGATATACTTTATTTATAAGCCAAGTCAAACAAAATCAGAAATGGCGGCAGGTGTCGCCGCAGTTCAGTTTAATGGAAAATAAAAACGGTTGATCAAAAGGTTTGAGAAATTTGAGCCAAAGAAAATACCTGTAAGGTTGAAACTTGCAGGTATTTTTTTGATCAAAGTTGTCTGAAATTTTAATACTTTATATTCCTTTCGATTCGCTATGTGGAAATACTATGCCATACTTTCAGCCATTTTCGCAGCAATGACTGCCATCCTCGCAAAAGTAGGGGTTAAAGGAATTAGTGGAAATCTGGCGACTGCCATCCGTACAGTAGTCATATTAATCCTCGCCTGGGGAATCGTAGTGGCTGGAGGTCAATTGAAAGATCTGAAGGAAATTTCTAAGAACAATCTGCTTTTTCTCACCCTGTCCGGCCTGGCAACAGGTTTATCGTGGATTTTTTATTTTAAAGCCTTGGAAACCGGACCGGTGTCAAAAGTAGCACCCATCGATAAATTAAGCGTTGCCATCGCTATTGGCTTATCATTTCTTTTTCTGAATGAACCTATGGACTGGAAAGTAATGATCGGTGGGCTTTTGATTGTAGCGGGAACTTTAATTATAGTCTTATAGAATTTTTGAGATTAGCTTAACATTGCTTTAGCATTCTTATCGGCCGAGTTCGGTATGACTTTTCCTTACAGCATTTTATGGGGTCAACTCATTGCCTATGGCAGCACAGGTCTGGTGGAATGATAGGAGCAGAAGCTGATGACTGAATGAAGTTGACGCCTTCAGACCAGCCCGGGTATTATCTTAATAAGTTAAGAAAAATAAATGAAATTTTCTCTGCAAAACCGATTGTACAATTCAGGATGTATTGTCTTTCGTTGTTAATAACTTTATATGCCAAAGCACACGGATCACGTGAATTTAAAGGCCTTTTTCCAGGCTTTATGTTTCACAGGCACTGTCGATGTAAGATTTAGGCAAAGCCACCCATGACGGCCCTTCCCCCCTCAATGAACAAGATATAACCCGGAAACTAATTAATCTCCATTTTCTCGCTCAATGAAAAAACTTTCCATAGATCTGATCTGCCCGGTTCTTTTTCTGCGAGGAAAACACTCGCCATCGTCGTCAGGATTTTATGTAAGCAATGATTCCATCGCGGATCGACTGAAATGTTTTTATGAGTATGCCTTCGTTTTCTTCCAGAAGGGTGACCCTGAATCCTTCCAGCTCCGATGAAAAAGAGGAAATGGGTACCACACAAACACCTTTCGCTGCTAAGAGGTAATACACAAACCGTTTATCAAGGGGAATCACTTCCCTTGTCCAGCTCTCAACCAGGTTTCTGATCTTAGCATCCGCTATTTCGATTTTCTGATGCGGTTTCAAAACACCCTTTCTAAAAATGATCGTGTTGTAAAATGCACCGAAAGTTTCATTGAATGTTAACTCAGGTACTGTGTGAAGAATGTCTGCAATAAGTTTACTGCGTTTTCCAATATTGCGGTTTGTTTCTTCACGATAAGGTTTGAACCGTGGGTCACCCAATATTTTTGGGATCGCTAGTTGTGGCAATTTGGTAGAACACACTTCAATCATTTTGGCATTATCAAGGGCATTGCAGAAACGGTTGAAGTCTTCATCCTTATCCCGGTTGTAGTATTCCATCCAGCCACAGCGCGCTCCCGGCCAGGGGAGTTCTTTGGAAATGCCTTTCATTGAAATGCCCGGCACACCTTCAATAATTTCTGCAAGCGAAAAAGCCCGGGCGCCATTGTAGGTAATGTTTATATAGATTTCATCGGCAACCAGAAATAATTTAAATTCTTTTGCAATCTCTACGATCCGCTTTAAGGTGGCCAAAGGATAAACCATACCGGTTGGGTTATCCGGATTGATAATGAGGATACCTACAATATTCGGATTGTACTTTACTTTATTGTAAAGATCATCCAGGTCCGGATACCAGTGATTATCAGGGTCGAGTTTATAGGTCAAAGGTTCGTGGTTGGCATGCGCTGCTTCAGCACTGGAATGGGTAGAATATGCTGGGGAAGGACCAATCACCCTCGAAGTATCGGTGATGTATTGATATACTTTCGCAATAGCGTCACCCAGGCCGTTGAAAAAGCAAATATCTTCAGGCGTGATCTGGGCTCCGCCCATAGAGTTTGTTTGCTGAGCTAAAAATTCCCGGGTTTCAAACATTCCCTTTGATGGGCAATAGCTGTAGGCATCATCTTGTTGAACCAGGTCTGCCACCACGTTTTTAATCCAGGAGGGAAGTTTATGATGTTTTTGTATAGGGTCACCGATGTTTTCCCAGGAGATTTCCAACCCAAGCTTTTTCAACTGCTCGGCTTTCTTTACAATTTCCCGTATCTCGTAACTAAGTTCTTTAGCTCCCTCGCTTAATAATTTTTGTCGCATGTCTGGTTTTTCACGCAGCGATGTTGAGGCTTTTGTTCAAAGGATTCAAGCAGATTGGAAAAAAAATTTTTAAAACACCGGATTTAACGACGATTGGGCAGTCTCATTAATTTCTTTCAAGGGGAGAAAGGTGGAATTTATTTATATTGGAGATCTTAAAATCACTTCCCATGAAAAAATATCTGCTCCTGTTAATTTTTATTCTGATCGCGTTTTCCCGGCCCTTGCGTGCCCAAACAGAAATTGGCCTTCAGCTATACAGTTTAAGAAACGAGTTCAAAACCGATGTTCCGGGTACGCTGCAAACTATTGAACAATGGGGCATCCGCGAGATTGAAGGTGGTGGCACTTATGGGATGTCACTGGATGAATATAAAAGCCTCCTTAAGAAGAATAAATTAAAAATGGTAAGCGTCGGGGCTGACTTCAAACAATTAAAAGAAAACCCTCAGGCCGCTGTTGATGAGGCCAAAGCTTTCGGAGCAAAATATGTTGTTTGTTTCTGGATTCCCCATGATGGTGATAACTTCACACTTGAAAATATGAAAGAGGCGGCAACCGTTTTTAACACCGCCGGTAAGCTGTTAAAGGAAAATGGTCTTTCCCTTTGTTATCACCCGCATGGGTTTGAATTTAGGCCCTACCAAAACGGAACACTATTTGATTATCTGGTAAAAGAGACAGATCCGCGTTACTTTAATTTCGAAATGGATGTTTTTTGGGTCAAGCACCCGGGCCAGGATCCGGCGGCCTTATTGAGGAAATATCCCAACCGATTTTTATTGATGCATCTGAAGGATCGTAAACCAGGCACACCTGGAAATCAGAATGGTCATGCAGACGTTGAGACTAACGTTGTGCTGGGTGCCGGCGATGTAGGAATAGCCGAGGTCATGAAGGAAGCCAAAAAGGCGGGCGTCAAACATTATTTTATTGAAGATGAATCTTCTCACTCTGTGAGCCAGATCCCGGAAAGCCTCACTTATTTGAAAGGGTTAAAGTAAGCCGGCTGGTAGATTCTGTTTTGAGTTTGTATGCTCAAGGATTAAAATTTTTTAACAATCCAGGTTTTCGCAATAAAATGGACGAGGGTTATAAAACATTCACTGTTTCAAGTTTTAAGGAATACCAGGATATTATTTTAAATCTTCCGGATTTTCAGTTCACATTATACCGGGGGCAGAATCTCGATAAACCACTGCTTCCGAAGATAGCCCGATACGATGTGCCCAACGTTGAAGAGATTGAAAGGGAGATGCTGGAGGATTTCCAACGGAGAAGCATTCACCTCATCGATTATCATCCCGGTAACTCCTGGGACTGGCTCGCCCTTGCCCAACACCATGGCATGGCTACCCGTTTGTTGGATTGGACGGAAAACCCGCTGATTGCTTTGTGGTTTTCCATGTCGCCGCAAACTGATTTCGCCATTTCGGACTATTCCGTCGTTTGGGGTTTTAACGTACCGAAAGAGGATATCATTAACTCCACGGAAGATAAGGATCCATTTCAGGGCGGCACGAACAAAGTTTTCAAGCCTAATCACATCACCAAACGAATATCCTCGCAATTCGGATGGTTCACCATTCATAAATCTAATTCGGAAAAGAAATTTCTCGCGTTCGAACACAACAAGGATTACAACGACAGGTTGTTTAAGATCAGGATTGAGACCAAATGTTTCCCGGAATGTAAAAGACGTCTTCATAACTTCGGAATTAATTCTTCCTCAATGTATCCCGATATCGACGGGCTGGCTAAACACGTCGAATGGATTTTTCTGGAACGGCACAAGGGACCGAAATTGTTGTAGTAGTCAGTGCTCAGTTGTGGAGTAAAGAAGTGACCAGGGAAAAACCCTCTTACAGGCTCTTCCATAAATATAGCGTCGCATAGGCTTCCCAACCTTTGTACTTCTTAAAAATTTTCATCACCTCTTCCAGCGTTGGTTTCCGGCCAAGCTTTTTCAGATTCTTGATGGCATTATGAATGCCGGCGTCTTCTAATGGAAAGGCATCTTTAAAATGGAAAGTCTTCATTAGGGCATAATTCGCCGTCCAGTTGCCGACGCCTTTGATTTTCATCAATTCTATTTTCGCTTCCTGTAAAGTAAGTCCCTTTAGTTTTTCTTTGGATAGTATTCCCTCAGCAAAAGCTTCGGCTATGGATATGGTATAGCGACTTTTTTGACTCGAGAACTGGAGTGGCAAAAGTTGGTCGGGTGAAATCACGGCCACCGTTTCAGGTGACGGAAAAAGAAAGTACGCATCTTCACCAAGTGAAAACCGTTCTCCAAAAGTTTGGACGAAACGTTGTTTCAAAGTATATGCGAATCCAAGATTAATCTGTTGACCAAGCACCGCCCAGATAAGAGACTCAAATAAATCCGGCTGGCCGACAATTCTGTATCCGTAATACTTTTTCACCAGGTCTTTTAATAGCTTGTCTTTTTCTGCCAGAATGTAAAACGGTTTCAGATCTGTATCAAGATCAAACCACTCCTTCACATAGGCGGATACAATCTGTTTGATTCTTTCATTGGGGTCTTTTGTTAAAAATGAAATCGATAAGTCATTACCAGGGGAGGTTACCTGAAAAACCACCACTTCGTTTTCAACTCTCAGGGCTTTGATGACGTGTTTCTCTTTTAACCGATGCAATAATTCCTTAGGAGAGCGTTTCAGAAAATCCAGACATAGCGAAAATGAAAACTCCGGAGGTGTGTTTAATATCATCCCGTTATATTTTTCGGTGAGATACACAATACTACGCATCAGATAATAAAAATGCATCCTAAAAGAGCAAGTTTCGGGTTGGCATATTTTTGAGAACTTGCCTACTTGGCAAAGCAAGCAAAGTGGAAAGAAATTTGAACTATGGAAAGCTTGGAAAATAAGGATTGGGACCTGGTTCATCGGTCTCTGGATGCTCAAGGATATGCTGTTATTAAACAGGTCCTAACTGAAACCGAATGCCGTGAATTGATAGATCTCTATCAGAAGGAAACATTGTTCCGCAGCACCATCAATATGAAGCGGTACCGGTTTGGGCAGGGTGAGTATAAATATTTCAGATATCCCTTACCGCCGCTGATCGCAGCCCTTAGAAAGGAATTCTATAGGCCATTAAAATCCATCGCGGATGAATGGATGAGTCGGCTGGGAATTGAGCATCGGTATCCCGATGAACATGCTCAATTTATTACCTGGTGTCATTCTAAAAGTCAGCAAAGGCCCACACCCCTTATTCTCAGGTACGAAGCAGGAGGATTTAATACGTTACACCAGGATATGTATGGCGATGTTTATTTTCCCTTACAGGTTGTGCTGATGTTAACGCAGAGGGGTAAGGACTACGAGGGCGGTGAACTTGCCTTTGTTGAGCAATTGCCAAGAGCGCAATCACGGGTTGAGGTAGTTGCACCGGTTCTGGGGGATGCTGTAATTTTCACCACTAATTTCCGTCCGGTAAAAGGGTCCAGAGGATATTACCGGGCCAGGATCAAACATGGAATAAGCCCTGTTAAATCCGGACTGCGATATGCGCTGGGAATAATTTTTCATGATGCTGCTTAGAACTAAATTGAAGCATAATGAGGGCATCAGCAGAAGTTAGCGATCAGGATTTGCGAAAGCTTATTCTCAGGAGAAAAATTACTTTCGCAGGAAATGTGAAACTAAAAATTTACGGGAGACTGCAGTGTGCCTCCGGAAAAAAGATGAAAAAAAGTAACCGCATCTTTTTTTATTCAGAGGAGGAAGCGGTGGATCTGGGCTTCCGCCCATGTGGGCATTGTCTGAGAAATCAGTATGTGTCCTGGAAAAAAAATCTCTACTTGGCAGAAGCTCTTAACCCTTCCGCTACGATGAGAACAAAATCTTTTCCTTTGATAAATCCTTTTCCCCACTCTGCATCATAAGCATTGGTTATGCCCAGGCCAGCCAGATCCTCCGTTTTTTTACCCTTCTTCAGCGCGGTGGAAACTTTATCTCTGATATCCACCAGGCGGTCTCTGTAGGTTTTTACATCCTTCTTTTTACATAGATCACCATGGCCAGGGATGATGACAGATTCCTCATTCATGAGGAGAAGTGACTTGTCTAAAATGGCAATTAAGCCATTGATAGTACCTCCGCTCGACATATCGATGTTGGGATATCCATAGGTTACAAAAACGTCGCCCATATGAAAAACATTTGCCTGTTTGAAATACACGATAATATCCCCATCCGTATGGCCAGGTCCAAAATGGATCAGTTCAATGTCCTGATCATTGAGGTGGAGAGAAAGTTTATCAGGGAACGTAACC
>JAYSOP010000144.1:0-3387 GCA_043722905.1 Chryseolinea sp. | reverse complement strand
TTTATTCGCGCGTCAGCAGGAAAAGTCTGAAGCTAACACCCGGTCTGCAAATTGAAATGGGGGAATGGAGTGTTGAGATGATGGAAATTTTACCAGTTCTGCCAGCCGTTCATCCTAGAAATTTGCGCTCAGTTCTGGATCCGGTGAAGTGCTTCAACGCCGCGTTTCCAGATGAACGGATTTTTTTTAAGCGCCGAACCACCGAAAATTATTATCATGCTATAGCATCAAAATGGGATGATATAAAGGACATGGACAACAACAAAGATTATCTTATTTTAGCGTAGGGTCTAACTGGCCCCTTCACGTCATTTTGGATTTCTAATATGGGATCAGTAAAAACACAAACGCTCTTTATACTCCTGTTTTTTTTTCAGTATGGTTTCGGCCAGGTCCAGCTTTTGGATTCCACCCGGCATCATTTGAGGAGCGGTGAACTCCGGGAGTGGTCGGAATTTCCTTTGCACGCCCAGGGAAAAAAAATGACGCTGCATTTCTCATCTATTGAAAATTTATCTGAACGAACGCTGATACTCCGACAATATGATGTGAAATTAAATTGGCAGGTTGCGCTAAACAACCGTGTTCTTGGCTCCTTGCACACGGATGAAAAAGATCTCATGATGTATCTCAGAATACCAGCCGGAGTGCTGAAGTATGAAAATACGCTGGAAATCAAATCCAATGATTCCGCCTCGGATGATATCCTGCTCGGCCCTGTTTCACTCGACCATCGCCCACTGGCCATGGTCCTGTCAGAAGCTTTTGTGGAATTGGAAATTATCGACAAAGAAACTAATCAGAGAATTCCCGCCCGCATTACCATTACTAACGGTGAGGGTACACTACAGACCGTTCTCCCATCAGCTCAAGAGCCTGTGGCAACGCGGCCCGGATTTATTTACACCGGTAGCGGAAAAATCTCGGTGGGTTTGCCCGCAGGAAAGTATACCGTTTACGCTGGCCGTGGGTTTGAATACGGCGTCGATTCTGTAAACCTGGCTTTAAAGGCGGGAGAATATTTCTATAAAAAACTTTTTATCCAGCGCGAGGTTTCTACTTTGGGCTGGATCAGCAGTGATACCCACATCCATACTCTTACTTATTCGGGGCACGGAGATGCGAATCTTCGTGAACGTGTACTAACGATCGCAGGAGAGGGATTGGAGCTCCCCGTCAGTACAGATCACAATATTTTAGTGGACTTAAAACCTTTTGCGATAGATAACCGTGTGGACAAATATTTCACTTCCATCATAGGAAACGAGATCACTACAAAGGTCGGGCATTTTAATCTTTTTCCCGCAACAACAGCCAAACCTGTAACCGATCACCGGGTAGAAAACTGGAGAAGTCTATCCGAAAACCTGGCCGCCAATCATGCGGGATCGGTAGTCATTTTAAACCATGCCCGTGATATCCATATGGGTTTTCGTCCGTTTGACTCGCAGAAACATTTGTCAACAGCAGGCATACAACTGGATGACGCCACTTTGCCTGCCAATGCCATGGAAGTGATTAACTCCGGATCGCAGCAGACGGATATTATGGAATTGACGCGCGACTGGTTTGGGTTGCTCAACAGTGGAAATTTTCTCACCCCGGTGGGATCAAGTGATTCGCATGATGTGAGCCGTTTTATTGTAGGCCAGGCCCGTACGTATATCCGCGGTAATGATAGTGACCCCGGAAAAATTGATATTGATGAGGCAGTCAGGAGTTTCCGGGAAGGCAAGGTCATGGTTAGTTTAGGCTTGCTTGCTGAGGTCACGGTCAACGATAAATATGGACCTGGGGAACTGGCTCCTTCTTCAGAAGAATTAAAAGTAAGGGTAAAAGTGTCGGGCCCTGGATGGACAAAGGCAGACAGGATAACCTTGTACGCAAACGGAAAAAATATAGGGGAGCAAAAAATTCAAAACGGAAATGTCGCGGGGACGAAATGGGACAGCACCTGGCAAATCAGCATGCCCCAACATGATATTTTCCTCGCTGCCATAGCAGAGGGACCAGGAGACCAAATGCCCTTTTGGCCAATAGCCAAACCGTTTCAGCCAGTTTCGATCGACTGGCACCCGCAGGTAATGGCACTCAGTGGCGCCGTATGGGTGGATGCCGATGGCAATGGTTCGGCAACCAGCGCATCGGCTTATGCAAAAGATCTCGTTACCAAAGCAAAAGGTAACATGGAAATTCTAATTAAAAGCCTTTCCTTGTATGATGAATCGATAGCCATGCAGGTGGCCGCAATTTTATATAGAGACGGGCAGAATCTGGCAAGTCCCGCCATAACAAAAGTTTTACGCCGGGCATCTGTTGAGACAAGAAAAGGGTTTGAGACAATGAAAAAAGAATTGGCACTAACAAAAAAGTAACCATGAACTGCTGATGGCTTATCTTATTTAATTTATGCCATGATTACCTTTACAACCACCATCCGTAAGTTTGGGAAACTGGGAGAAAAAACAGGCTGGTCTTATATTGCCATTCATTCGAAACAAGCGGAGGAACTCAATCCAGGGTGCCGGAAATCGTTTAGGGTGAAGGGGCAGCTTGATCATTATAAATTGGATAAAACTGCCCTCATTCCAATGGGGGAGGGAGATTTCATACTACCCATGAATGCCGCCATCCGGAAGGGAACTGGAAAAAAAGCAGGAGATAAGATAAAGGTATCTCTTGAACTTGACAAAAGGGCACTGACATTTTCAACCGATTTTATTCAATGCCTGAAAGACGATGGCCGCGCTTATGATTTTTTCAAAACCTTACCAATGGGTCATCAGAATTATTTCAATAACTGGATACAAAGTGCAAAAACGCTGAATACTAAAACAAAACGCATCACCATGGCCCTGATTGCCTTGGGTGCGGGTCAGGGTTTTGGAGAGATGATCAGAGCCAACAAGAAAATGCGGTAATAAAGTTATGTTGATCCTGAATAAAAGTTACGTAGATCTTTCGAAGCGACTGTACTTCAGGTGTGGCAAACTATTTCATTTTTTGCAATCAGGCTGCCTGATTCAACGAACGGCAATTAAAACAGATGTTGCCACGCAACGCGTTCTAAAAATCAGTATCCGCTTTTTTCAGTTCCATGTCTTTAATCCAGATATTTCTAAATAGCACGTCGTGGCCTTCCGCTTGCAATTTTAATCCGCCCGGCACGTCAGTGATTCCCTTTCCTTTATCGTTGCCGCCGTCAATTCCGGAATTTGGCCCTCCCCATACCTGGCTGATCTGGTGATTCTTATGTACCTTCTTTCCATTGAAATACACCGTTGCCATGGCTTTTTCAGTAAGCTTACCGTCTTTAAATCTTGCCGCTCTGAAAAGAATATCATAAGCATTCCACTTACCCACACCGTTGTAAGCATGGTAAGGCGA
>JAYSOP010000143.1:0-6945 GCA_043722905.1 Chryseolinea sp. | reverse complement strand
CTCTTTAATTTTAGTTGTAAGAAATCGAAGATCTTAGAAGCTTCTTTAACTATCCCTCCCTCGTCCTCCAATCCTTATTTCGTTTTCCCAGTGAAGGTGTGCATGCACAAGTCAATCCAGCTGTTGGCTTCGTCTGAAAAATCCAGATTTTCGAGGTTATGTGGATAATCATCCTTCCGCACCCTTAAGTCGACGGTTTGACCAGTGTATGCTTTTTAATTCTTTCAGGAATAGTATTTACCATTTCATTTACAAGGCTATCCCCGGTTATCCCATGACGCATATCCCAAGTGATTTTCTTCATTCTTTCCAAATCACTTTCCTCATACCATATTGGATAACTTTCCCGTTTCGGTTTGATACCTTTAAGAATTTTTTTGCTATGCTCATAAAAGTCAACAAACATTTTGTGATAAGGGCTTGTACTGTCATCTCTGATAAATGATCCCATGTGGGGAAGGCTCTTGATTTCATTCCATACCCATAATGGATTTTGTGGTATCATGGCCTGGATTTCGTGTGAAAATAAAACTGTATCTGAATAAAAATTATCGGGGTATCTTTCCGTTAACAGGGTAAGGAATTTTTGGCTGGCCTTTTCTTTTAACCTTTCAAACTGATATTGCTTATTTGATATGGCCGGATAATTATCCCTGTATTCATTGGCAAGCGCCTTCAGGTAAGCGATCATATAGTGAATGCTGAGGCGTAATTCATCATGGCATCTCGCTCCCAGGGAATAATCTGAATTAAAAAGACTCCGCTTAATGTCGAACAGAGTGACAACAGATGGAATGATATCCTGCTGAATTCTTTCACTGTAGGTCTTGGCTGATTTGTGTGCTTCTATCAAAAGCCTGGCACCATCGACCTGATCAAAAACCTTCCTGAGTTGATTAATCATGGACGATTTAAGGTCCTCTATTCTTTCGTTCCCCTTCTTATCATCCTGGTATTTATCAAAAATCAGCTTAACTATACCGCCAAATATTACCGTGAACGAAAGATTCATGAGCGATTTCGCAACTTCCGGAACCCACTTGCCTTGTTCTTCGATGTTGTACAAGAATAAAGAAGCGGTCAAAAATATAGCCGCTAATAATAAAAGGGTGATTAATAGATTATTTTTTATCCACAACATGTAAAATCATTAACGCTAATGTTCTTGGCTAAATCAAAGATAATTCGTCGAGTGTCTCCATCAATCTGACACTGACCACGCCGACACCTAGGACCAATATCCTTCGACGCGGACGGCCTCATGAGCGCCAGGCCAATTGGGTACCGTCGTAATTAATATACAGAGGTCGCCATTTCCGGTATTCTTAAACTGAAAACTATTTCCTGTTTGGATCGTCAGCGAAACTCCAGGCCTTAACGCAGCAAATTCATTATCACCGTTTAAGCCCTGCCAGATCTCTCCTGAGCCAGAGATGACATACCAAATCTCATTTACGGTTTGATGCTTTACGGCTACAGATGTCTTTCCCGCAGGAAGGAAACAGTGCGCCAAGCCTGCACCAGGAACGTCAAGAAGGATACGTATCTCCGAAGTGTCTGGAGCGAGATAGTCAAGGTTTTCAGGGAAAGGCTTGTGATGAAAGAGTGCCATAAAATATAGTAAACTTCAGGTTAATCGCAACGTATCACGCAACAATCAACCTGAAGTTCCAAATTCGTTCGGGTTCGCGCACGACATTATGCTATTTTCAATATTTTTCTTTTGTCCAACTCATCCAGCAACGTCTGATAATTCTTCTGCAATAACTTGTCCGCACCATTGACGATGTCAGTTCCCAACGGATTGGTGAAATTTCGAATTACGTTCTTGATAATGGTAACCGCTGCCGGCGTCGGCCGAGGCGCGATATCCCATACTTTTTTATAGAAAACGCTCGCTGGACTTTTATCATTAACAGCCTCAACCAAATTCCGGATGGAACGTTTTACTGCCTTTCTAATGATGTCAAGATTCGTGGCATTCAAGGTATCATCCCCTGTTAAATTCCATTTGTCACCCACGTTGTTGGTAACCGGAACACCACCGGAATGGGTATTCAATGCGTCATGAATGAGTTTGGCTACCATAGTTTTTCCCAGTACATCCGGCTCTTTTTCCATGATCCCTATCAGCAACGCTTTGAACCGATCTGCCGAATCAATATTCGGCCTGAAGACAACGCCCTTCCATTCGACAGTTTCATACTTACTGAATGCACTTTTTAAGGGCCCGGTGAATGCTTTGGAAGCAATGTTGCCAAACATGGTAGTACCATTTGCATTCACTTTACCACCGCTCATTACCAATGATTTGAAGTATTGGGCGAGGTCGTCTTTGTTAACAAGGTGCCCTGCAGAAAAGGCGTCGGTAAGAAAATGATCTCCGAAAGCATTTACCGCCAGTGCCTTGTCGGTCACGGAGCTGTTCATTCCCTTCCGCATGATATCCAGAGCTCTGCTGTGATATTTTTCCCATTCCTTTTTATTGCTCGCCTTTGTGCTCGTGAAAGTAAGGTATGCGCTATCGGAGGGAGCAAAGTGCGAAAAATTTTCTTCCGCTAGTTTGAGGTATCGGTTTGTGGTAGCCGTTTGCCAATCGTCATCATTTGGATCTGTTCCTACTGGCTTTCCGAATAACACCTTTCCTTCATAATATCGTTTGCTTCTATCAATTAATGTCTTAAGCCGTCCCAGTTCGGCAGCACTTGCCGCAGCCATGTGGTCATACTCTTCGTAAAAATCACCCATTGAAATTACTTCGCCGTAGCTGAATTTTACGCCATTGACATCAAGCTGATAGGTTGGCGTAACTGGGGATTCACTTACAAGCCCTGAAATAACGTGCTCGCCCGTACCGTATTGGGCTTCGCTGAAGAACGCTTCTGCAAGTGAATAAGATTGAGTCGCCGCCAGCCTGGCGGTATCGATAGTGATTGCTCCGTTTCCCTCGATCTTCGGCTTGCTATCGGCCAACAAAGGATCGATCTCCGCTTCTAATGCCTTTCTTATCTTTCCTCCAACGAGCGGTATAAAATCTTCTGCTTTGGCGATGGTACTTTTAATCAACCTGACAGAATCATCGTAAGCAATCGTAACAGCTGTTGTGAAGTTATCACCCCTCAGCCAATTGTTCCAGAACTTGGACATCATTGGTTCCGGGATGTAATTATTGTTGATGGAACCCGCCGTGGCTTTTGCACCGACGTACAACCACTCATCGTTCAAACCTCCACCTTTGCAGTTCATCATGTAAACTATTCTTAAAGGCAACGGCTTACCATAGGTGTCCCTGATTGCTTTGAGATCTGATCCGGTTATGGACGCGCTTTTATAACCACTGAAGGAAGCACTATCTCCATGGGCCAGCGTGAAGACATCGATCACAAATTCCCGATTGGCCAAATCGTGTAACGTGGATTTCAGGTTTGCATAAGTTGCCTTCCCATCTTCCAGGATGATCACTTCCCTATATTTTTTCCCCTTCGCATCCGCGAACTTATTCAGCCACTTTGAAAATTCTTCCGCTATGTAATCAATGACTTTCTCAAGTCCTTCCTGAACAATCTTACCTACTTTACTCTCCCATTGAAAGGGCAATGCGCCGGTGTTCTCCAAAAACACAACCAGTGCGGTATTGGTAGCTGTCATTGTCTGGGTTAGAACGCTTTGCGCAATTCCGGCTTCACTTTCCATCACGGCGATATTGAATGCGGAGCGCCACTTAAGTGTTACCGTGTTCTTCACGACTTCGTAGATTCCCTTGTTCCTTGCCCTTCGAAAGGCGATCTGAACAGCTTCCTGAACCAACCACTTCAAGTTAGGAACACCCTTTGGTGGCCGCGGTACCATATCCATTGCCCTCGATGCCTTGGTAGCTTCCCACAAACATTTTGCAGCCATCTCGCGCAAATCGTTAGTGAGTTGATTTTCGTTCAAACGCTTGTTAAAAAAATATTCGAGAATATCAATGACAAAAACATCGTCAGACACAACGGTTTCGCTCATCTTCCCTTCACTGTCATCGCGGGCAATCGAATAAAGGGATTTCTGCTTAACCAGTTTACCATTACGCTTATAGCTTTTGAGCTCTTTGTTCAGAGATAGTAATCTGTTCGTTGCCATGATCGCTAGTTTTTTAGGGATTGCCAATTTGTTCAAGAAGGTATTTCTTTTGATCGGCTGGAAGGGCAGGAACGGTATACACCCTATTGCTCTTTCTCTGAACGATATCTGTCGCCTTGCTGGTAATTGCAAAATCCATCAATGAAACACTTTTTACATCATGCCTGTTGAATTTGAGTCCGCCAAACGCGTTGATCTCAAATTCACCCTGGAACTCAAACTGTCCATTACCCCATGGATCGAAAGTTCCATCATATGCAAAGACAACCGGCCACTCACGCGGGTCTTTCATCGAATTGGGTGGTATCCTGTCAAGCTTCGTGAAGCTCACATTGAGTGATGATTTCGGAAATGCTGTGGTGTTTTGAAGATTTCTTCGCACATAAGCAGCCCCGATCTCGCCGTAGTCATTGCCCTCCCAGGTAACTTCAATAAGTGCATCGGCAAATTCTCCTAGGGGCCTGTCGAAGTTGACCCAGAGAACCGGGTAAGTGTAGGTGTGCTTGTTCTTGCTTGAAAGCATTTGTCGTGCCTGGGGTGTGAGCAACCTCTGTGCTTTGTCAGAGTTAATAGATAGTGATCCCGATTTTGTAAATACAGGTGCCAGCAGACCTGCGGCACCCAATCCCAGGTTGGCTGCCTCAACACCCGTTAATCCCGCAATGCCAAACAAGCCGGCAGCCACCGCCGGCGTTTTTGCCATCGTATATCGGGCAGTCTTGCCAAGAGAGTATTTTGGACCTCTGGTGTGCGAGTAAATTGACGCGGACTTCGACATACGTTTCAATTTAGGTTTGAACGTGTCGAGCTCAGTTTGTAATCCTAGTATTCTATTCATGTTATGCCTTGTTTTTCAGATGACCCAAATATTTCAAACTTCCATTGTGCTCTTTTGTTAGAAGCGGTACAAAACCCAACTTGTTTTTCTCGAAGCTATTGATTATAGACTCCGCGCACGTAAAGCTGTCATTACCCATCGTGCCGAGGTATATCCTGCCCGCGTAGGCGTTGCATTTTTTCTTATCGCTCACGTCTTCAGAATTACATACATCGGGATGCATACTGATCGATGGACAGTTTATCTTCAACCAATTCTCTGCCTGTTTCTCCGGGCCGGGGCGCAGCTTTGTAAGGGACTCAATAATCGATGAAGCTTTTTCCGACGACATACTCTGATGACGAAGCGCAACCATTACTCCCTTATTGCCTGTATGGGGCTGGAGCGCTTTCTCTTCCAATGCGCCGCCGTCACCTTTTGTCAGCAGTTTGTTGCTTCCCGTATAAATGCCTGCGATACTTTCGGA
This sequence comes from Chryseolinea sp., assembly GCA_043722905.1. Classification (GTDB taxonomy): domain Bacteria; phylum Bacteroidota; class Bacteroidia; order Cytophagales; family Cyclobacteriaceae; genus Chryseosolibacter. The sequence goes on along the minus strand of JAYSOP010000143.1, from coordinate 1,519 downwards.
TCCCAGAGTCCCATCAATCATGTCGAAGGCACCCGAAGACGAAGTCAGGATAAGGTCACCATTCTGAAGTACATTTTCTTTTATGAGACGCCCGCCATTATTGTTATCCAGCGCACCAGCAGAGTCATATTTTTCAATTCCCATGCTCTCGGCGGAATCGTTGACTGTAGTTGAGGATTCTCCTTCAGGGTCTCCGGCATCGTCAGCTGCTTTACTCCTCTTATCCCTCAGAATTTTACTTATTTCTTCCTTGTCTATTTCCTCGTCCATTAGTTCAAACTTCTCATTCAGTGCGATAGAGCCCAGATCATATGAATTGGCGTACGTCATGCTCTGCGCAATCTTTTCAAATATCATGTGTTCATTTTTGTTTGGGTCCATCATGTCATCCTGGTATGCAGATGACTTTGCTGGCAAACCAGTTTCCTCCCTATGAGCAGAAGCTGCTCTTGACCCGTGTCTGCCTACTGATTTCTTCTGCTCGGCATCATACACCTTTTGTCCCTTTAGGATAGCGCCAAGATCCCTGGCAAACTCTTCGTCACTTGCATTATAGGGCTTAACTTCTTGCTTTATTTTTTCGTCTTTCGCCGGCGCACCTGTTGCGGTTTGAGTATCCTCAGCCTTCTTATGACTCATACCGCCGAGGTCTGTTGCTTCCATGGCGGATGACTCGTCGTCAGATTTAAACACGTCATCCAGTTTCCCTTCCATTTCCTTCATCTTCTCCACGTCTTCTTCCATACTCTCGATCTCCTCGCCATCGCCACCAAACCCCGTAGCAATTCCTTCGAGTTTCTCATCTTCGTCCGTGGTTTCACGATACGGAATTTCGACGGTATCCTCATCAAAAGGCTCTACATAGAAAGCTTCACTTTTAACATTTTCAAAAACACTCATTTGCGAAACCGATGCGTGGCGCTGATGTGAGTCATAAAGAACTTCAGGATACATTTCAAAATTATAGGACAGGCTGATGGACTTGCCTTCATCAAAATGCTCCCCCTTCACCTCTACAGGTTTCTTTTTATTCTTCAACTTCTTATTTCGCACATTTTGGTTTTGGTACGTATGGTACATTTTGGCGAGCTCAAATAATTTACCTTTCTGTGTGCCCATATTTTCAATTATTTATTTCTAATTTGAAGATCGCATAGGGATCCAATGTCATTACAAGTTCATTCTTACCCTGACGCATGTTGTCAGGCTCCACCTCGATTTTTAGCTGATTTGAATCTGACGCAACAATACTCGCAAGCTTGTTGTTGACCACCGCCACCGGCGGAAACTTGCTATTTACGTGAAGATTCTTTCCCTCGACTATTAATACAGGGTTTCCCTCGCTTAAACTTAAACTAACTTTACTGACGACAGGGGGAAGATTTCCACGTTTGGACTTGTTGATTAAATCCGCGAGGTTCTTATAGCTGACGTTTTTACTGCCCAGTTTTTCCAGGTCAACATTTTTCTTCTCTATCTTCTCGAGGTCATTCACAGATGATATCCCCATCGTGCGCAA
>JAYSOP010000142.1:0-6892 GCA_043722905.1 Chryseolinea sp. | reverse complement strand
CCTTGTTCAGGAACATGGCGAACAAGCCATTCGGTGTTGTACTTGAGCCATTCATACATTTGCTGCAGGCCTTTATCAGGGATTGTGAGTTGCGAACTTTCATTGACCCCTTTATAGCGGTCCTTCTTCAGAATGAGCTGCGATACACCCTCCCGCTTCAAAGATTCCAAAGTCAATTTTAACATTGCTTCTGACTGATAGGAGCCTGCAATAAAAAACGGTATGACTCTTTCCTCCCTGGGCTCCAATGTAAACGCAAAACTTAACGTGCCATTCTTGCCCAGACCTTTTCTTTTCACCGCGCAAGCTGTCGGTTGGTCCGAATATCCGGAAGGCTTTACCTGAGACGCGAAAGCAGTATACCAGGGGTTGTTTTTATCTTTGCCGATTACCGCTGAGAGATTTTCATCAAAAACAATTTCATCTTCCGAATCAATCATATTCGTCCTCTCCCCTAACCATGTTGGACGAAGGTCCGTCATTCCAGTAAATCCGAAGTCGATTTCTTTTTCTTCGTTTGCCTCGTTTACGATCCTGAATTCTATGATCATGCCTTCCACCCCATCGGGAACAAACTGAAACCGATCGATGGATAAATTTTCTTTTTCCCAGAAAAAATGATGGCTGTTGCCTATGGGATAGTTGATAAACTTTTCAGCTTTGTCCAGGCAAAATGAATTCTGGCTCCCATTTACTGTGATGTTAGATGTGAAGCCGTCCATCAGTTTAATGGGATGATTCCAGATGCCTCCCATCTCCCCTTCAATATGCCAGCCAAGATCAGGAAATGTTCCATCCTGGTGGCCCACCATGTAAACACGGTTGCCCGCAGTAACAAAAGGTGAGGCAAGGTATTGTGGTTTTCCTTCAATAAAAGGAAGATCGGAAGTTTGTTGATAATAATTATTTTCAACCTGCTTTTCGGAACAGGATATGAACATGAGTACTAAGAGGGACGAAACTCGGATCAGTAACTTCATCATTAAGATAGCTTTAACGGAAATTTTATTTTCCCTGGAAAAATATTTGATCAAAGCTGCTTTTCAGGAGTGATGCGGAGAACCATGTCAGGACCATTCAGAAGAACGTACAATGCTCCATCAGGACCAATTTTTAAATCCCTTACCCGACCGAAACCTTTCAGGATCATTTCCTGTGCGGTGACTTTATCGTTTTCAATCACTATCCTTCGTATTTCTTCAAATCCAAGGGCGCCGACGAGTAAATTGTTTTTCCATTTTGAAAATAAATTCCCCGTGACAAATTCCGCAGGGCAAACGGCAATAGAAGGTGTCCATTCAACAACGGGTTGTTCAATTCCTTTTTTTTGCGTTTCCGCTGATACTGTATCGCCACTATAATCAATTCCATAGGTAACGAGAGGCCAGCCATAGTTCGCCCCCTTCTTTATGATATTAAGCTCATCACCACCCATGGGCCCGTGCTCTGTTGCCCATAGGTCCCCCGTAACAGGATGCTGGGCAATGCCCTGGACATTGCGATTTCCCGTCGTAAAAACGGCCGCAAGAGCCCCTTTTTTCTTTACGAACGGGTTGTCTTTGGGTATTGAGCCATCAGGATGAATACGGAATATTTTACCTGTGGGCTTGCCCGGATCCTGCGAGTCCATTGCCCGCGCCATATCACCGATCGTAAAATAGAGATATCCTTGTTTATCAAACAAAAGCCGGCATCCCCAGCGGTTGCCCCCGGGTATTTTTAAAGAATCCGGCGCTTCAAATAATATCTGTTCACTGGTCCATTGATGATCCTTAATTTTACCCCGGACGACCTTCGTCATGCCCGATACATTTTTATCAGAAGGGTTTCCAACGGTGTGGCTAAACGCAAAATAAACCCAACCGTTTTTTGAATAGGCCGGGTCCAAAGCAATATCCATATATCCTCCTGTTGTCGTTTGAGAATACGTTTTAGGGAGACCTTGAATAGGCTCAGAATCCAATTTACCATCCACCATCCAACGGATACCACCACTTCTTTCAGTGATCAATGCCCTGTGCCCGTCAACGAATTCAATACCCCAGGGAGTATTCAGGCCGCTGGTTACTAACTGGTCAATTTTCAGATGATAATCTTTGGTAGTTAGACTCTCAGGGATTGGTCTTACGGCGCCTGGTGGCAATTCCTGGGCAGCAATGATATAATCTGCGACCGCATTGACTTCGGAATCTTTCAACACCGTTCCCCAGGCAACCATTTCAGTTCCTGGAATTCCAAACCGGATATTCCGCGTCATAGCCCCCTTGCCTCTTCCAAATTGCCAGTCAGTTTTAATGAGTTTACTGGCAGTATTGCCCTGCAAATTGCTGCCGTGACATCCCGCACAATAAGTTTTGTAAATAGTTTCGCCTTGCTGGGCAAATAGGATCATGAAAGGGGAAAGGAACAAAATCGAAAGTGCGAAAACTTTTTTCATTGCCGGAGATTTTAATTTTTAGAGGTATGTCTGATAGCAGGACGAATAATTAGATCATTCGTTGAAAATTACGCTCAGGAATTGTCAATTCCAACATAGTATGGTGCCGCATAAATAAATGTGAAGGCGCTATATTTCATGCACGGGCCATTTTATCGGACCACATTATCCGGTACGCCTGCTAAAAATGCCTTCAGGTTATTGATTGACATTTTCATTAGGCGTGCGCGGGCTTCTTTTGTGGCCCAGGCGATATGGGGTGTAATTATACAATTTTTTACCTGGAATAAGGGGTGGTCCCTGGGAGGGGGCTCAATGGAAAGTACATCGACGGCTGCGCCCGCAATCACTCCCTCTGCCAGCGCATCGGCAAGGTCCTGATCAACAATTAAAGGTCCCCGCGAAGTGTTAATAAGGAATGCGCTGCGTTTCATTTTGTTTAACGTTCCGGAATGAATCAAGCCTTTTGTTTCAGGGCTGAGGGGACAATGTAAACTAACCACGTCAGCCTGTTCGAAGACTTCGGCTAGTTCAGCCCATCGGAAATTTTTACGGTGTGACTGGTCGGATTGGGTGCGGGCTGTTCCCATTACTTTCATTCCCATCGCCTCAGCTATATCTCCCACTTTCTGCCCGATGTTCCCAAATCCGATGATGCCCATCGTTTTTCCGGACAGCTCCACCAGCGGATGCTGCCAGAAACACCAGTCTGCTGAATTCGACCATGTACCCCCCATGACTGAATCGCTGTGACGTTGTACATGATGGCAAAGTTCCAGCAACAGTGCAATGGTCATTTGGGCAACGGAGTAGCTACCGTAACCAGGTATATTGGACACAATGACACCGTTTTTCCTTGCCGCTTCAGTATGAATAATATTGTAGCCCGTAGCCAGAACGCCAATAAATTTCAAGCCTGAGAGTTGATGAATGGTCTCCTCGTCAAGGGGTGTTTTGTTGGTGAATAATATTTCCGCGCCTTTTGCGCGTTCCAGAATTTTATCGGACGTGGTACGGTCGTATACCACTACTTCTCCGAACTTTTTAAGACCGTCCCAGGTAAGGTCGCCCGGATTCAATGCATAACCGTCGAGAATAACAATTTTCATCCTTGCTCATTTTTTAATTCGGTGATCCGACTACGCTAAAGCTTCGTCGGACGAGGTCGCGACTACGCTATGGCTTCGTCGGACAAGGTCGCGACTACGCTAGAGCTTCGTCGGACAGGTCGGTAATCGGTAATCGGTCCGACTGCGTTAAAGCTCGTCGGACAGGGTCAGTCAGGTTTTTGGGGGAAATCAAGATTTTCGGTAATGCGTTTATTTTCGGATTTGAAGGTTTGGGAATATATCATGATTCTTTTTTTTGCTACCTCGAGGTTGGTGTTGTTTAGGTTGATGTTGAGGAGGTCGATGAACCACGGCATTTTAATTTCATTGCACACATAGAAGGCCACAATCTCTTTTGAGATTGGCAACGTGGTGGTTCTGGATAATTCGAAGACATCTTTAGCCGGGGCCTTCAGCAGTTTCTCATATTCCTCCACCAGCAATTTATCGAACAGTTTTTCTGAAAAAACATCCCCTGCTTTTATTCCTGTTGACGGATCATCCTGGGTGATAATGGCTCCTTTGTGAACCCATTCCCAGAGAATGCTTAGCCTGATTTCACCTGTAGCCATATCTTCCATCAGGTAAAGTATGTCATCATTGCCAAAGAAGTCCGCAGGTTTCAGCGCGGCGGCCTGCATGCCTTGTCCGAACGCATTTCCATACTGCAAGGCAACACTCAGCAGATTGCGTGCACCCCTGATGGTGGTTGGAGCAGACTCAATTAATATCAACTCATCGGTAGCTTGTTGAGTATACACCAGCCTGGGAAACTTTCTTCCCAATTGATTGGATTCCCCTGCTTTTTCCCAAACGGGCCTTACAATGTGAACCATTTTCCAGTGAGCAACCCACTTGCCACTGGCTCCCTCACGCTGTTCCCTTTCGGCGCCAGTAACCGCTTTTTTCATACTGGCCGAGACACCTTCTTCGGATCCAACAGGAACGTTTGGCTCCATGCCGCCTTGCCATAGCGCAAAGTTACCACGATTGTCCGGTGTATTCACGGCACATCGCACACGGTTTTCATAATGACGCATGTACCCATAAGTCATCACAACGGCCTCGATATCAGGATTAATGAACGTCCTATCCCAGGCCATCGCATCCGACACGCTGTTAATATAATCCCAGCGACCTGTGTTGTAGCCGACAAAGTGTTTTCCAAGCGCCGCGCGTATCTCCATCAACTGATGGGTAGCCTCCAGTTGCTCTACCAACACATACACTTTAATGGTGCCGCGATCCAGGTGAATGTGCTCTTCCAATGCGTGCATCATCTCATTCCAGATGGCAGCTTCTTCCGCAGTCTGTATTTTTGGAAGATATAAAACGATGGAAGCACCCTGAGTCTGCAGCGCCTGATAATTGTTGACTACGTAAAGGGTAAGGTCAATGATGGAGGCGGCCATAGCAACGCCCTTTTCGTCACGGACATGACGGTCGTCAAGGTGCAACCCACGCGCACGGAAAATTTTTGTAGTAAAGCGTAGTTGCTCTTTCCAATTCTGAACAATGTTCCGGCCAAAGAAACCCATCGACCATTTATTCATTTCAAGGGATACCTGTTCCGCTACTCTCAGGAAAACAGGATCCTGGCTGATCGCAAGTTTCAGGTTGCGCTGATTATCCAGCGACATACTGTTGATTTGCCCAAGCGCGTCTTCACCATCAAACATCCAGCCATCGGCCCCGGAAAGTAACGCATAGGCTACATTACGGATACTATTTTCAAGCGGAGCATTCGGTTTGGCGGCGGGTCCCGTTCCCTGTATCCATTGACGTTGAAGATCCCGGGGGATAGCAGACCCTTCAAATTCTCCCGCTCTTGCCTGCTGCACTTTGATTTTTGTCCGCGGAATAAAACTGTCGGGATGGAGGAAATGAATCCGTTCTTTATTTTTTTGCCTTTCTTCTCTTCTCTTGAGGCGGGCTTCCATTGCATCCTTGACAATGCCATTGAAATGAGACATTGCGGAAAGTGCTGAGATAACTTCCGGGGTATACACATCACTATAGATGTCTTTAAGATTGTCGCGGATAACAATTTTAGTTTTTATCATAATGGGACGCGGGCCTTCCTAATATTGATTGTTAGAACGCTGATGCCATTGGATCATTTGAGAATAAACACCGTCATAGAGATCGGGCCATGGGCGCCCATCACAAGTGCCTGTTCAATATCCGCCGTCTTTGAGGGTCCCCCAATAAAGGCACCAAAACCGTACTGACCCGCACCGATTTCCTGATAGGCCTCGTGCATTGTAGGTACAATGGTTTTGGCTTCTATTACCACGGCAAGATGCTGGCAGATAAAAGGAACGATCCGTTGCCCCATAAGCTCTTCAGGTAACCAGACAGCTCCGTTTTCGGCCACGGCAAGCTGGGCCTTGATAACGGCCAGTTCCACATCCTCAAAAGTATGCGGGTCGGCAGTAGCGGAATACATTTCCAAAGTGTCGCTTAATTCAGGCAAGGTAGTGAGCATGCGTTTTGAAACGTCAAATTGCTCGCGTATTATGCCTTTGAGAGATTGCATGCTATCTACGGTAAAAACTTTTCCACCAATGCCGCTAAATGTATCGGTGTATTTCTGAACGATATCATCATATCCTCCCTTGAATACAGAAATCTCAGGCAATGATGATAGAGAAGGCTGATTCTTCAAAACGTTAGCAAGAATAATTTCTCTGGTGCTCATGTTGATAACAATTTATGATTTGGACGGCTTCCTTCAATCGTGTTACGATTTGTCTTTAAATTTATTTTTGGCATACCATTCGCCAAAGGATTCTTTCGGTGAATCTGGCATGTCGCGTTGCCTGAACCAGGGATTGAATTTGTTGTTAAAGGAAAAACGTGCATTGCTTAAAAGCCACCTGCCCAATTTCCCCGCGGTTTTAAACATTCCTGGCGACTCAAATGTTTTTGCCATGGCTTTCATGCCTATAGTTTTTGACTGAGGTACGTACCCCTCTTTCACAACGATCTGACGCCATTTGTACAATTGCTCATGAATGTTAATTTTTACGGGGCACACATTCGAACACGATCCACAAAGGGTTGACGCGAACGGGAGGTCGGCATGTTTTTTCATATCGAGATTGGGTGCCAGGATGGCGCCGATAGGCCCTGTGATGGTATTATGGTAGCTGAGTCCCCCACCCTTTCTGTATACGGGACAGGTATTCATACAGCTCCCGCACTTGATACATTTTAACGAATCCCGAAAATCGACACGGCCCAACTGCCGGCTTCTGCCGGCATCCACAAGTATGACATGCATTTCCTGACCCGGTCTCGGCTTTCTGTAATGACTGGAATAAATAGTTATTGGTGTACCGAT
>JAYSOP010000141.1:0-2453 GCA_043722905.1 Chryseolinea sp. | reverse complement strand
AAGTTTCTGCAGTAACTGCCTTGGTGTGAAACTCTCGTAATCAATTAAATTATCATAATAAACAGGAGCAAGTAACCGTTCCATGGACACTAAATTCTTACCACCTGCTGTAGCTAAAATATGAATTTGCGATTCCTTAAAATGATCTCTTATGGCAACCAGCGAAGGAAAAGCACAGAGGTTATCCCCAATTGATCCCGTCCTAAATACCAGAATTTTTCTGGGAGTCTTGACTGAATGAAAAAGCACTGATTTTAAGATGATTAAAATCGAGTTCTGAAGGAACAAACTTACTCTTACCCATCCAATCTTAATTTTTTCAATCACTGCCTAACTTTTGAAGTTATTTTTTTATTGAAGGATTCATGACGAGGATATTGCGTAAAAAAGTACTTAGCAAAAATTTCTGAATAAACCACAGCACTAACAAATATAAGACCATGGAAGAAACGATGCGGTTAATTGATTCTTCGTTGATATGCAATAAGAATATCATGGGCATTGTTAGGGCATAACCTACGACCGGATATCTACCCCATTTAACAGCCTTCAGATATACCCACCCACAAAATATACCGAATAAAAATAACGGAATGTGCATACCCCATTTTCCGAAATCGACATAACTGCCCGCCATCATGGAAAGAGAAATGGAAGTATTCTCCTCCTCCACATTCAACGCTGAATAATAGTTTAATTCCTTACTGTCCTCAAGGGCCTTTTTTCCCGGAAATAGTAAACGAGGCAGGAATGGCCTCGATATTCCCGCCCACCATAAGGCCCCCTGCTCATGCGGAATTTTTTGGGGAACTCTCTTATAAACTTCATCAAAGACTATAATATACGATAGTCGATCAATTAATTCATCAAACCCACGATCAAGGTCATTTCCCTGAATCCCGCCAGCTAGCTCAAATAACTTTGAGTAGGCCTGGTTTTGTGATACCCTGATCGTTTGAGCACCGCTGCCCATGTTAAGGAAACTCCGGTAATCTTCTTTGATTGCTGTCCAGAAAGCTCCCAGGTATATGGTAAGGATCACAACGATTACCATTGAGAATTTGGATAACCTGGTGCTTCGAAAAAAGAAAATCCAATACGCCAAAAAAGAAAAATAGATAACCTCTTTAAAATTAGAGAAAAAGGAAAAAAAGCCAATCGCTACATCAACAAGAATTAAAATAAACAAAACACCCTTAAGTCTATTATGAAAAAATACAGTTGTGAATAAAAGAAAAAATAAACCCCACCTGAATAAGGTAAACACATACAGCGGCTGACTAAGTCCAGGAAAAAACCAAATAAAATTACCTACGCTAAATAATATAAAATAAATCACCAGATAAATTCTTAACAGACGTTCAAGACGAATGGAGAGAAAGAAATTTCTGAAATCCTCAAACGAGATCACCGGTACCCTTCTGGCAAACACATAAATCCCAAAAAAAAAGGAGAAGGTTCCAATAAAGCCCAGCAGCACCACCTCTGGCTTTGTTTTACTTATGTAATCAAGATCAATCAGGCTTACTCCTTTCCATAAGGCATCAAACAGTTGAGCCTGAAAAAATAACCATTGAAAGAAAAAACTAAATAATAAAACAGGCGGCAAATTTTTATTAAATAGAAAAAAGAGAAAGAAAATAAATAAAACTTGTCCTACTAAAAACAAAGCGAAGTCCTGAGAAAAAAAGGCAAAGGCAAGACTGATCACAAAAGCTGTGATTATACTCGTGCGTTTAACACCGTGAACACCAGACAACGTCATATTATTTATCATCTCTGAGTTGGCCAACGATTAATCTCTCAAAGTTATTAGCAAACGACTCAATCTTAAAATTGTCGGAAGAAAAGCGTAATGTGTGTCGTCTCAAGACCTCAATTTCAGGGTAATCAATAATTTTTTGAATTGCTAATCGGAGGGATTCAGGATCTCCAGCTTCCACTAAAAAGCCATTCACATCATTTATTACCATTTCAACAAGGCCGCCTATAGCCGATGCAATGACGGGTATGCCGCGCAATCCTGCTTCCATAACGATGGTAGGATACGGATCCGGAAAAATGCTGGGAACAATTACAACATCAACTCCTTTGTATATCTCCTCCGGATTCCGGATAAACCCTCGCCAATTACAATTTTCAGTTAAGCCAAATTGTGTAATTAAAGATTTTAGGTGCGATTCATACTCTTTATTTCCTAGTCCTACAATGTCCAAAACGAAAGTACTTTTTGCCACACTCCTTAGCGCCTCCAAAAGCACCTCATGGCCCTTATGCTTTGAAACTTGCCCAACAATAGCCAACACTAATTTTGAGCCATTTTTTGGCGGTATGAAATCTTGAGAAGCCGAAGTTCCGTTCTTAACGATGCAGACTTTTTCGCTACCTATTAAATTTCTCAACGAAAAAGCTACGGCTTCCGAAACGGATACAAAGCAACTTATCTTTTTATC
>JAYSOP010000140.1:0-3249 GCA_043722905.1 Chryseolinea sp. | reverse complement strand
TCCCAAACCTTTGTCCGTCATTGAAGAGGACAAACTAAAATTAACAGGGGAACTTATGCCGGTGATGACAAAGTTGCCGAGGGTCTCACCTGCAGGGTTAATGCGGTATCGGGGTACAGTGTTTGGCGAGGCCTTTGATGGAAATCTTTTCAGCGCCCAATTTAATACAGGTCGCATTATGCGGCATACCATGCTATCGGATGGGGCCACATTTCGCACAGAAGACGAGCCATTTATGACGTCTGACAGTTTGGATACTCACCCGACCGACGTGCTTCAGGATGCTGATGGTAGCCTGATCGTTGTGAATACGGGGGGCTGGTTTATTGCAGGATGTCCGCTATCCGTTGTGGCAAAAACGGATATTCATGGCGGTATTTTCCGTATTAAAAAAGCGGATGCACCTGTTGTAAAGGATCCTTGGGGAAGGCAGTTGGATTTGCAGTTGATGTCAGCAACAGCGTTGGCGGATATGCTTCAGGATGCACGGCCGGCCGTTGTCGACAATGCTTTTGAACAATTAATTACACTGGGTGAGAATGCCGTTGAACCTTTGCAAAATTTATTAAAATCAGGAAGTAGAGAAGAACTCCGCGCGGCTGCAGTATTTGCGCTTTACCGCATCAACACACCGGGTGCTATGAAGGGATTACTTTCCGCTCTGGACGATAAGAGCGTTGTCATTCGCACTGCCGCAGCACGGGTTCTGGGATTAGCGAAAGCGAAGGAAGCCGTTGACAAACTGGGGGAAATGGTTCAAAAAGATGAAGCTCCTGTTCGTCGTCAGGCAGCCACTGCACTCGGACAAATTGGTGACGCACGAGGAGTTGAACCCCTTATTTTAGCTTCGGCAAATCCCGATGACCGCTTTGTTGAACACGCCATCACCTACGCGCTTATTTTATTAGGCAAAACCGAGCCGATGATACAAGCATTGCAAAATTCCTCGGAGAATATGCGAAGAACGGCTCTGATTGTGCTCGACCAGATAGATGGATCGCCACTCAAAAAAAATCAGCTTGCTCCCTTTCTCCAAACCAAAAATGGTGTTTTACTAAAAGCCGGAATTTGGGTTGCTTCCCATCATCCTGATTGGAGTGACCTTATTGTTACTTTTCTTGGTGCACGCTTTAAGGAGACATTATCAGAAAGCGAAAAGGCGTCCACTATTGAACTCATGGTGACTTTTAGTGGGAGTCGTGATGTACAAAAATTTATCACCGCTCAATTAAATAGACCCTCATCGCCCATAGCCACTAAGTTGTTGATGCTCGAGGTGATTCAAAAAAGCCCTTTACAGAAACTGCCCGATGCCTGGGTGCAAATACTCGGTGATCTACTGACAGGGGAGCATGCGGTGATGCGTGCAGAAGTTTTGAATTTACTTCAGTCGCGTAGCACACCACAATTAAATTCCAGACTCGATCAAATACTGAAAAACAGGAATACTCCCGCCTCGTTGCGCATGCAAGCGATGAGTGCAAAAATTATGTCTGAACCTAAGCTCTCTGATGCCGAATTTAACATCCTGGCAAAGTTTGCGGGACCTGATAATGAGTCACCTGTCCGGCAGTTTGCCGTGCGCCTTTTGGTTCAGGCCGAACTTACCGATTCCCAATTGCTAACATTGGCAAGTGAAAAAGTGCGCGATGCCGATACTTATCTTTTGCCTGCGCTCGTAAATTCCTTTGAGGGTAGTCAGAGTGTAGAGGTAGGTAATGCACTGATAACGACGCTGCTTTCTGTGCAGAATCGTTTGGATTACCTTTCGTTCCAGGATATGCAAAAACTGGTTGAATCTTTTCCTCTTTCTGTACGGGAATCTGCCGCGCCCCTGATGGAGACTTTGCATCAACGTCAGACAACAAGGTTGATGGAGCTTCTCGATATGGAGGCAAGGCTAAAGGGAGGAGACGTTGGTGAGGGTCGGAAACTTTTTTTTGGTAAAGCACTTTGTTCAACGTGCCATGCGGTTATTGAGAACGGCGGAGATTTTGGTCCTGACCTTACGAATATCGGAGAAATTCGTTCTCAACATGATATCCTTGAAGCCATAGTTTTTCCCAGCGCCAGCTTCGCCCGTGAGTATGAAACCTCGAAGGTGGTGGGAAATACCAATACGTACACCGGAATAATTAAAGAACAATTACCGGAAGCCATTATCATTGAAACAGGTCCGGGTGCGAGAGCCAGGATTGCGCGAAATGAGATTACTGCAATTACACCACTAAGCGTTTCCCTGATGCCCCCGGGGTTGCATCAACAGCTCACTACTTTGGAAATAGCCGACCTGATGTCGTATCTAACTTCACTTCCTGATGGACTGGGGCAATTGAAAAAGGAAGAATAGGTTCGTAGTAACAATATCTGAATGATTGGGCACTGAATTGCAGATAGTACCAGATGAAATTTTTAACTTTAAACAACTACCTTAGCCAGATTGAATCGAAATGTTTTTTGAATTTGATTGTTGAGTGAAGATTATGAAATGTTTTTTGATATCCCTTCTGGTGTCCATGCTTTTTATTCCGGGTGTGTCTCAGGATGTTGTGCCAGCAGCTGCCAGTTTAAAAAAAACCAAAGTCAACAATCCGGGTAAGCATGAAGCAAGTACACGACAGGAAGCAAAGCAAAGCCTCAAACCGGGTCTGACGTCAAAAATTATTTTTGATACTGATATTGCAGAGGATTGTGATGATGTTGGTGCGATGGCAGTTCTGCATGCCCTCGCGGATAACGGTGAGTTAGAAATTCTTGGGATGATGGTGTCAATGCCTGTTCAATTTGGAGCGCCTGCCCTTGATGCCATAAATACTTTTTATAAACGTCCGGACATTCCGGTTGGAACTTTAAGAAATTCTCAAGATTCGCTGGGTGCTAATTGGCTAAAAGTTTATAATAAAGATCTGGCCGTGCGATTTCCCAATGACTTGAAGGACTCCAGCAACGCACCAAATTCCGTTACGCTTTACCGGCAGCTTTTGGAAAGGGAAAAAGATACCAGCGTCGTAATTTTGACAGTTGGCCCGCTAACCAATTTATACCACCTCATGCTGTCCGAACCCGATGCAATCAGTTCACTAGATGGCATGGCGCTTATTGGTAAGAAAGTAAAACGCCTTATCATAGCGGGCGGAAAACTTCCCGAGGGTACCAGTTACAATTTTAGACTTGCACCGGATAAATCGGAATATGTAATCAATTATTGGCCTATTGAACTATGGTTTGTACCAAACGAGTTGGGAGACA
>JAYSOP010000139.1:0-2454 GCA_043722905.1 Chryseolinea sp. | reverse complement strand
TATAAAAAGGATTACGATGCCTCGGATATCAGGGCCAGTATTATTTCTGCTATTGCAATCAGGGTGCAGGAACCCGTGTTCGAATCCCAGACAAAAACTAAACTGGGTTCCATTAATATTGCACCCGAAGGGGTAAGCATACGGAATTTTGTGGTGGATTTTGTTTCGAAAGAACTTGAAATTTATTTGAATCAAAATCCGTCCATGGCGGATGCGCTCCTCAAGCGAATCCTGCAGTCAGAACGAGAGCGCAAAGAGATCGCGGGCATCAAGAAACTGGCCAATGAGCGGGCAAAGAAGGCGAATCTCCACAATAAAAAACTTCGCGATTGCCGTTTTCACTTCGATGATAAAAATGAAAAAGGGGTTGAATCCATGATCTTCATTACCGAGGGTGATTCAGCCAGCGGGTCCATCACCAAGTCAAGGGATGTAGGGACGCAAGCGGTGTTTAGTCTGAGGGGAAAACCGTTGAACTGTTACGGACTAACCAAGAAAGTGGTTTATGAAAACGAAGAGTTCAACCTTCTCCAGCACGCGCTCAATATCGAGGATGGATTGGAAGGCCTTCGCTACAATCAGGTCATCATAGCAACCGATGCAGATGTGGATGGTATGCACATTCGTCTTTTACTGATGACGTTCTTTCTTCAATTCTTTCCTGATCTTGTTAAAGCCGGACACGTGTTTATACTAGAGACCCCTCTTTTCAGGGTTCGCAATAAAAAGCAAACCATCTATTGTTACAGCGAGGACGAAAAACAAAAGGCAATGACAGCGCTGGGGGGAAAGGTGGAGATCACACGCTTCAAAGGTTTGGGAGAAATTTCACCGGACGAATTCGGTGGATTTATTGGTGAGAACATCAGACTTCAACCCGTCATCCTTCACGACAGTAATCTGCACAAGATTCTCGAATTCTACATGGGTAAAAATACCCCTACGCGCCAGGAATTTATTATTGATAACCTCCGGGTAGAACTGGACAAGGTCGATAAGGAAGACGAAGAGAAAATTGTATTAGAAGAACAAACTGAATAAAATAATTTGTGATTTTGACTTTCAATGGTTTTCCGATAGGTACCGTTGACAAAGCGCGCGGAATTTTGCAAGCCACAAATATCAACTGTTGAATTGTCAACTGTCAACTTTTTTACATGTTATGAGTAAAAAGAAAAAAGATCTTCCGGCACCAAAGCAAATAAAGCCTAAGGCGAGCATAGCCGATACTACGGCGGCAGTTGGTGATGCTGGGAACACCGGTGGTGGGGTCGTGCAATCCATCGCCCTCGATGGTTTGTATCAGAACTGGTTTTTGGATTATGCGTCATATGTGATCCTTGAGCGCGCGGTACCGCGAATTGAAGATGGTTTGAAACCTGTTCAACGTCGAATCATGCACTCCCTGAAGGAGATGGATGATGGCAGGTTTAATAAAGTAGCCAACGTCATTGGGAATACCATGCAATTCCATCCGCACGGCGATGCGGCTATCGGTGAGGCTATTGTTAATATCGGACAAAAAGATATCCTGATTGAAACGCAGGGTAACTGGGGGGATGTACGCACCGGTGACGGCGCCGCAGCGCCCCGTTATATTGAAGCGCGTTTGTCGAAGTTTGCACTGGATGTGGTCTACAATGCGCAGACCACAGAATGGCAGCTTTCATATGATGGCAGAAAGAAAGAACCCGTTACCCTTCCGGTAAAATTTCCATTGTTGCTGGCCCAGGGGGTAGAAGGTATAGCCGTTGGGTTATCCACCAAAATCCTTCCCCACAACTTTTGTGAACTGATCAAGGCTTCTGTTGATGTACTGAAAGGAAAGAATCCTAAAATATTTCCAGACTTTCCCACCGGGGGCACTGCCGACTTTACCGAATATAACCAGGGGCTCAGGGGTGGAAAAATCAAGGTTCGTGCAAAGCTTGAGATATTAGACAAAAAAACCCTCATTATCAGGGATATACCATTCTCTACCACAACTACTTCTTTGATGGAATCCATCGTGAAAGCAAGTGAGAAAGGGCAGATCAAAGTAAAACAGGTTGTTGATAATACAGCCAGGGATGTTGAGATTCAGATCCATTTACAACCTGGACAATCACCTGAAATCGCGATGGATGCTTTGTATGCGTTCACCGATTGTGAAATCAGTATCTCACCGAATGCTTGTGTGATCGTTGAAGATAAACCGCAGTTCATGGCGGTGAATCATATACTTAAATACAATACTGACCTTACGGTCAAGCTGCTGAAGCAGGAACTGGATATCCGGAAAGGGGAACTAATGGAGAAGATCCTGTTCTCTTCACTGGAGAAAATTTTTATTGAAAACAGGATCTATCGCAACATTGAGGAAGCCGAAAGCTGGGAAGAAGTAATCAGCATTATTGATAAAGGTCTGAAGCCTCACAAAAAGAAATTCTATCGGGAGATAACCAGGGACGATAT
>JAYSOP010000138.1:0-2544 GCA_043722905.1 Chryseolinea sp. | reverse complement strand
AGGTGGTAGGATCCGCGCCCCCCCACGCCAATAAATCCTAACTTAACTGGTTTTACATCGGAATTTTTCTCCGCCATGGCTTCCTTACTTAGTCCCATTCCGGCCAAAGCTACACCGCTGATAGCCGTTGTTGACAACTTCAAAAAATTTCTGCGGTCATGTTTCATATTGCTGTTCATTACAAAGTTCTGAGATTATTGAAACTATTTTTTATGCTTAAACATGCCCAGTATTTTATACGCGTTCTTATTATATATTTTCTCCAACACTTCATCCGGAAGATAAATACCGTAGATCATCCACCTTCCCTGCTGGTGATGACTGGGTGATGGATCAAAATATTCGTCATCCGTTTCAAGAAACCTGTAGTAGACCTGATAGGCTTTGGCATCGGGGGGAGTGTCTGTTCCAAACAAGATCCTGTCCTGATATTGTATCATGAATTTGCGAGCGGTGTAAGGCTGACGTCCCAATTCACTAATGCGCGCATCAATATCAACATACAGATTGGGGAATTTGTCCAGCCATTTCGATACGCGGCCAAGATCCTCAGCCAGATTTCCCACGTGCGTTGAAATGAAAATAGTTTTTGGATTCTGTTCAACAACCCGGTATAGCTGAGCGAGAATATCCTCTTTTGAGTAAGGATATTGATCACCAAAATAAGACCAGTTGGGATGGGCACCAAGTTCGTCATACCTTTCATTAAATTGATCGATCGGGGTATGAAAAGCAACAGGGTCGGAAACATGGATAACAATAGGGATTCCGAGCGTTCCACATTTTGCCCAGATCGGATTCAGACGTGGATCATCCACCGGAACTACTTTGCCATTTTTATCCTTCACTGTTAGGCCCAGCACTTTGGAGATCTTCATTCCCCGTGCCCCTAATTTTACAGCTTCTTCCAGTTTTTGAGCCTCCTTATTTCCAAAATCAGGTTCATCGATGTTGGTAAAGTCGGGCCTGAAAAAAACAATAAATCTGTCACGGCCGATTTTTTGCGAGGTCAATAAATGTTCCTTATAAAAATCTTTAGCAGAATTCCCATCAAGGCTCACACACATTCTCACTCCCGCCTTATCCATCTCTGCCAGATATTTTTCAGTGTTGCCCAGATCACCAAGGTGATTATGAATGTCAATTACCGGAAATTTCGGTTTGGTTATAGGGGTCTCCTTCACTACAAGCTGACTTTTCGGTTGCCAGTCAAGAAGTCTGAGATCTCCCGTTTGTGCCAGTAAACATCCCGGAAGAGAGAAAAATACAGCCAACCATAAAATCCGGCGGCTAAAGGTAAATTGAACCATAATAAATTATTTTGATGTTGTTAGAAATAATAAGTGTCTTCAGCCCTCAGACTAATTTTGAAAGTATCATGTCGCTTTTGGCTACCCAACCAAACTTCATGGCGAAATTTTTTAAGGTCGCGACATGGAGATCTTCGGCGAAGGATGAGACAGCGTCTTCGACAATGGTCGTGCGAAACCCGTGGTGAAATGCCTCCCTTGCGGTTTCCTCCACGCAGATCTGGGTGACCGTTCCCGTAATGACCACAGAGTTAAATCCGGAAGCCTGCAGGATTTTCGCTAACGGTGTATCATGGAAAGCGCCGTATCCAAATTTTTCTATAATGTGATCCTGTTTGTCGGGTTGCAACTCATCTATTATTTCCGAGCAGTCCCGCGAACCCGAAATATCCCGATACAACCTTTGATGGCCTTTCCAACAACATCTTGTTGGGGGCTTACATTGCGGTGACCAATTCCATAACAAATAATAGTGTGGATGTGAAATAAATTTGGTAAACACCACCGGAAGATTTCTTTTACGGAAAGCCCCGATCAGTTCCTTTTGATTCCTGATCGTATCGCGCGCCGCAGCAACTTCGAGCGGGGCACCCGCACGCACAAAATCATTCTGCATGTCCACGATTATCAGGGCGGAATTTCTCCAAAGGCTAGCCATATCTTCTTCCTGGAGTCCTGGATCATTTCTATCAAAAACATGTGATGATCCGGCCTTTACTTCGCCTGCTATAGGAGGGAGTACCCACGCGCCGGCAGTACCCATCGCCATTTTCCGCAGAGCTTGTTTTCGATTCATTTTCATACTTACCTTTTCATTAATACGCAAGTCATCTGGCAGGAGTATCTACTATTGACTACCTTGGCAGCCAGTCATGAGGTGCTATAAATTTTAATAATATATTAATAAAATAACTATAGAAAAATTGCGCGTTGGAAACCTTTGACCATTCATATAATATTCGGGTAATATGAACTGGCCTCCGCACCGTATTTCAATAGCATTCAATAAAAAGAAAAATATGAGACAGAACATTCAGCATTTAATTCTTGTGGGGTTAATGTTTTTTATCACCCTTAACGCAACAGCACAATCCACCGGGCTTTGCCAGGGAAATTATTATACAGAAAAGCAGGGCGCAGATAAACTTGCCAGCTTACTCAATAGGTTACACAGTGTAAGGGATTGGAGTAACCATGTTGACAGCATGAGACGCCAAATCCGGAAGGGAATGGA
>JAYSOP010000137.1:0-2746 GCA_043722905.1 Chryseolinea sp. | reverse complement strand
TTCGGAAACTTTTTAGACTCGTTCGGAAATTCATTTTCGTGCGATATGATGAATCGCGTTTCTTAACATCAAAATAAGCATACCTGGAATGCTTATCCTCTCTTTTTCTTCACGGGGTTGTAATGTTAATCGTCAGGATGGATGGGCTCCATCTTAACGGAGGGCAAAACAACCCCGGTGGGGTAAAGGTTGTGGGTTGGTATTTTCAGATAAACCTGTCAGATTTTTCGGATGTGTTGAGCGACATCGTATTCCAGCCAAATACATAGTCTATGAAAACTTATTTTGCCGAGAAAGAAATTAGCTCCGTTGCGATGATTTGCCTCTTTATTCTTTTGTTGTTGTATTCCTGCATGTTTTAGGCTGAGTTCCGTGATAGCATGACTCCAGGCCCCTTTCTTTGAATAAATCTCAAACAAATTTTTAAATTACAGCTTTTGCAGCAAACTGTTATAACAGCCCGTCGGGTGCATGCTGCCAGTACCCGCATAGAATCGTTCTTAAACTGAGCGATTTTTTTAGAAAAACAATCGGGGAAGCAGTGAGAAAATATCTTTTGTGAAAGTTATGTTATTTAAAAAAATGGTTCAATGAAACTACTTTTTGCTGCCGTTACGGTAATCAGTTTATTTTTCTGTTCCTGCAAATCAGGGAAAGATGTTTCCGCAGATGGGGGAAAAAATCAAAATTCCGTTTTTTCACTGCCCTATGAAAAATTCACCCTTGATAATGGCCTTCAAGTAATTCTCCATGAAGATCATTCGGATCCTATTGTGGCGTTGGCCACGCTCATGCATGTTGGCTCGAGCCGGGAAAAACCAGGTAAGACTGGTTTTGCCCATTTCTTTGAACATATGTCATTTAATGATTCTGAGAACACACCACTTGGCGCGAACCGTAAACTTATTCCAGAGTGGGGAGGAGTAAGGAATGGTGGAACATGGACGGATGGCACCATTTATTACGAAGTTGTTCCCGTTGACGCATTTGACAAAATTTTATGGATCGATTCTGATCGCCTGGGTTACATGATCAATACCGTTACCAAAGAAGCGCTTGAAGCCGAAAAGCAGGTCGTAAAAAATGAAAAACGTCAAAGGGTTGATAATGCTCCCTACGGTTTTACCGAGGAGATAATTAAAAAGAATCTGTATCCGGACAACCACCCGTATCACTGGACGGTAATAGGATCATTACCCGATCTCCAGGCCGCGACCTTGGAAGATGTAAAGGAATTTTACAACATGTACTACGGTGCCAATAATGCTACCCTGGTTATCGCCGGGGATATTGATATTGATGAAACGAAAGAAAAAGTCCGCCGTTGGTTTGGTGAAATTCGCAAAGGTCAGGAAGTAAAGGCATTGAGCCCCATGCCGGTAATCCTCAAGGAAAAGAAATTCTTTTATTTTGAAGATAGCTTTGCCCGGCTTCCGGAATTGCGCATTGTTTACCCCTCCATTGAAAATTATCACAAAGACACCTATGCATTGAATATCCTGGCAGAACTTCTCACAGGTTCAAGGAAGTCTCCGCTTTACAAAATTATTGTGGAAGAAAAAAAACTTGCGCCGGAAGTCAGCAGTAGTCAAAATGGCAGCGAGCTTGCCGGAGAGTTTATTTTTCGTATCCGCGCCAATGCAGGCACAGATCTTGACTCGGTTAAAAGATCGGTTGAGGATGGCCTTGCATTATTTGAAAAAGAGGAATTTACAGATATAGAGTTACAACGTATAAAAGCTGAACAGGAAACAGCGTTGTACCAGGGAATTGCTACTGTGTTAAACAAGGCGTTTACCCTTGCAGAGGATAATGAATTCACCGGTGATCCCGCCCACATTATTCAATCCGCCAAACTCACACAAGCGGTTACCCGTTCAGATATTCTGAGAGTTTACCACCAATATATCAAGGACAAAAATTTTGTAATGACAAGTGTTGTCCCCAAATCAGAAACAGCACTTATCGTTGAAGGGTCTGCGCCAGCAGCCGTCTGGCAGGAGACTATAGTTGCCGGGGTCGAAAATGAAGCGGTAACCCGGGGAGAAGAAACGGACGTGGAGAAAACGCCCTCCTCCTTCAACAGGTCAGAACCACCGTTCGGTAAAACGGCACTTTTTAAAAGCCCGGATATATGGGATGCCCATCTTAATAATGGACTTAAAGTTCTGGGCATCGAGAACAATGAAATTCCCCTGGTTTATTTCGATTTTACGATACCGGGAGGCCACTCGTCCGACGCTCTTGAAAAAGCCGGGGTAGCTAACCTTTTGTCGCAACTCTTGCGCCAGGGTACAGCGAAGCGTACTCCCGCTGAACTGGAGCAATCGCTTGGCTTGTTAGGGTCATTCGTGAGTATTACTTGTACTAACGAAGAAATTCAGATTCAGGCACAATGCCTGGCCAGAAACTTTTCGCCTACCCTTGCGTTGGTTGAAGAGATACTTCTTGAACCGAGATGGGACGTAAAGGAATACGATCGCTTAAAACAAGCACTGGAAACCAGCCTCAAGGGAGTGGAGGCTAACGCCCCGGCTATTGCTAGCCGAAACTTTTACAAGTTGCTTTATGGCAATGAACACATTCTTGGGCTGCCCCTGTCAGGAACTTTAGAAACTACTGCAAAAATAACGATGAATGATCTGCAGGAGTTTTACAAATCATATTTTTCCCCTGCACAGAGTTCATTTCATGTAACAGGGGCAATCGGGCAACTATCCGTAATAAACGCTTTAAAAAGTATCGG
>JAYSOP010000136.1:0-7420 GCA_043722905.1 Chryseolinea sp. | reverse complement strand
TTTAGATCTCTGCATTTTTAAGAATGATTAAGGTTGCCTCTTTCCATCATATTCACTAACTGATTTTCACAATAAAAGATACGTTTAAACACGACGAATCATCTGCGACCTCCTATTTTTGTGGTATTGATGTCAGCTAGCTGACATATTTTTAACTAAATTTCAGCGTTCCCTTAAGGCATATGAATCCCGCCGCACTGTGGTATTTTGAAAGTGTTGATTTGTACAATCTACTTTGTCCCCACAAAGTGAAAGATCTCCTTGCCAAACATACATTCATCAAGTACAAGAAAGACGATTTTGTCTATTTGCAGAATGAAACCAGCACGCACATTTATTTGATTTCCGATGGGCGTGTTAAAATAGGGCATTACTCAAACGATGGGAAAGAAGTTGTCACCGCCATCCTTACAAAGGGAGAAATATTTGGTGAACTCGGGCTTGCAGGGGAAGAAAAACGCAAAGATTTTGCAAAGGCAGTTGTAGAAACCATGATCTGCCCGCTTACCATTGATGAGATGAAAAACCTCATGTATGAAAACCGGGAACTGAATTTTAAAATACTTAAGCTCATTGGCTTACGGTTAATGAAAATAGAGCGGAAGCTTGAACTGTTGGTGTTTAAAGATGCCCGGACCCGGGTCATCGAATTCCTGAAAGATACGGCAGCATGGAAGGGTAAAAAAGTAGGGTTTGAGACTGCTATATTTACTAAACTTACGCATAAAGATATTGCAACACTCACCGGCACTTCGCGCCAAACGGTAACCACAATTCTTAATGAATTGAAGGACCAAAATGCAATAAGTTTTGATAGAAGGAGAATTCTCATTCGAGATCTGGCCAGCCTCAGATAATGGCTATTGTTGAATCTTTGACCAGTGATTGTCCGCTTGAGTTCTTAATTTCACCGCATTCTTATTCCAGCTGTTTAGGGTGTTCGTAAAAAATTTATTGTAAAACAGATAAAGTTTTTCGTCCATTATCTTAAAGGTACCGGGATCCACCTCCACCTTTTCCCCCGTTGCTCCCATGGCGTAGGCACACCAACCTCCATATTGAGGCTCATATTTACCAGGATCATTTTTGAATAAGTCTCTGTTTTCAGACGTTGAAAAATAATAAGTGACACCCTTGAAAGTAATGGATAAGTCTCTTTTTCCAGGTTTAGGCTGATTTTCCGTAAAGTAAGACACCGGATCATAGCCCTCGATGGCCAGCGCATGTTTCAGGTTGAAATGCTCTCTTCGAAATGTTTCCTGTTGCGAAAAAGCCTGAATAGTAAGCAACCAAAGGGTAATAAATAGGGCAAGCTTCATGTTATGTTGGCGGGTGAACTGTATTACCTATAACTGTTTTCCTGAAGAAAGGATTTTGTTTAGAACAACAAAATAATCAGAATATGCGAATTTGTCGTGTGGGCGACAAAACCAGCAAGCCTTTTTTTGGAATATGAAATGGAGATCAAACCACATCGGTCAAATCGGAAAAACCAGTTGGTTCCTTAGCACTGAAAAAAAAATTTAAATCCGGAGTCTAGGTTGTCCGATCACATAATCTATTACAGAAATAAGTATATCCAGTAAAAAATGCAATTAGTCCATTTTTTAAGGAGGCTCAGAAAACTATTTGGAAAATTGATTTAACAGATGAATTACTTCCTTTTGATTGGACAAGTTATACTGTGCTGCCGTATGACCTGCGCCAATCTTTATCGTCACAGCTTTATCAGCCAACGCTTTAAACATGTCCTCATCGGTTTTATCATCACCCACTGCCATTATAAAATCATAATCACCATCTTCCAGCAATTGATTTGCGACACTCCCTTTATCCACACCGGATATCCTTATCTCAATTACCTTATTTCCGTCAATAATTTGTAATGGAGTGTTGCGGACAAGGTGTTGTAAATTATCCAATAATTCCCTTGAACGAATGAACCCGAGTTCCGGATGCACATTGCGGTAATGCCAGGCAAGCGTATGCGTTTTTTCCTCAAGAAAAGACCCCGGACTTCGCTGGGTAAACAACTCCATGGTTGCACGCATTAGGGGTTTCCAGGATTTATCCATTTCACGATGGTGCTTCCAAATGCCATTCTTCATCCGGATGGATGCGCCATGCTCCGCTACTAGATTGACTGGAAGCTCATCGAACCAATTTTCAAGTGTTGCGCTGTCGCGTCCACTGATAATCGTCACATTCGTTTTCGGGTCAGCGGAAATCCTGGTAAGCAAGCCTAACAATTCCTGATTGGGAATCGCCAATTTTGGTTGCTTTGTAAAAGGTACCAGGGTGCCATCATAGTCTAAAAATAAATGTCGTTTTTTGGATTTGGCAAAACTCTCTGAAATCCTGCCGAGCAATGCCGAAGTAATATGCTTAGTCCCCAGTGATCGCTGGTATTCCTTGGCTTCTTCCAATTGTTTCAAAAAATCATTTACCCAATGGGTTACGGTGTATTCGCGAAGTCGGCGCTGCAGCGTTTCAATTTTCTGATGTTGTTCCACTAAGGGCATATTGAGTGCAGCGAGGATAGATTGAGCAACCTCTTCTTTATCCATGGGATTTACCAGGATCGCCTCCCCCATCTCATTGGCAGCGCCAGCCAGTTCACTTAAAATCAAAACCCCTTTATCGCGCAGGCTCGCCACATATTCTTTGGCGACGAGGTTCATTCCATCTCTTATGGGTGTGATCATTCCCACATCTGCCTCCTGATACAATGCACAAAGATCTTCAAAAGGCAAGTTACTATAACGGTAAATAATAGGCTGCCACTCCAATGAAGAGTATTTTCCATTGATCTCGCCAACGCGTTCTTCAATAAGTTTTTTCCTTTCATTGTATTTTGAAATAATCTGCCGGGAGGGTACTATGATCAGAATAAACACGACCTTACCGCGCCAATCCGAATTTTTGTCAAGAAAGCGCTCAAATCCTGAAAGCCGGTGGGTAACCCCTTTGGTGTAGTCGAGTCGGTCTACAGAAAATAATATTTTCTTACCCTGAAAATTATTTCTTATCTGAGTGCGTTGCTCAATAACCTTCGGTTTACTATTAGCGTTATGAAATTTATCAAAATCAATTCCAAGCGGAAACATCTCGGCTTTGATTACCCTGTCCCTGGTAATGATGTTTCTGAATTGGCCATCATGACCGACTACCATCTGCACAGTTTTCAAAAAATGCTGAACGTACTCATGGGTATGGAATCCAATAAGGTCCGCTCCCAGCATGCCGCCAACAATTTTTTCTTTCCATGGTCTGTGCAATAACCTGAATATTTCGAAAGAGGGGAAGGGTATGTGAAGAAAAAAACCAATAGTGGCGTCAGGCCTCTCAGCACGGATCAACCCTGGTAGTTGCATGAGTTGATAATCGTGTATCCAAAGGATATCAGTTGGCTGAAGGATCGATAAAATCTTTGTGGCAAAAATGGTATTTACTTCCTGGTAACTCTGAAAGGTTTCCTCATCAAATTCTACAATAGAGGGGAAATAATGAAACAGCGGCCATATCGTCGCATTGCAAAAACCATTGTAAAATCGGTTATAGGTTTTGGTCTCAATAAAAATCGGTTCGACTTCAAAAGAAGGGTTGGGCGTGGGATTCTCATTATACTTCTTCCACCTTTCCTGAGGGAAATCTGCTGACCCAATCCAGATGCTGGAAGAATAGCAATCCTTATTTTGGTCACTTTCAAAAAAACTCTTCAACGCGCTTACCAGGCCACCATCACTCTCCTTCATGGTTACGCACTTCTTCTTCTCCTGCAGCTGAAAAGGAAGCCGGTTCGAAACCACTATGAGGCGCCGTTTAGATATTTTCTCCATTAAAAATTGCTTGTTAATAGCTGGCTGAACTATTGACCCATCCATTAAGAATTTACAGAAACTTTTGACATGAATGGGCAAACGGCCAATTAGCTTTCATCCTGTCCGGGAGGATGCCTCAGGAAATTCTAAAAATATCATTCCAAGGTTGTAACGATCAAGGGGATACAGGATATCTGACTCATCCGAAAAAAGGGACAAAAAAGAAGCTGCATCTGCAGCTTCCTTCATTATTTAGAGCCGAAACGAATTAATTATTTCTCTTCCCGGTAAGGTTAAAGGACCGGGTTTCACCCATCCGGATGACGCCCTGCATATCATTTTTATTAATGACGGCATTGACTTCAACCATAAATGAATTTCCGCCGAAAGAAACAGGATATGAAAATGTAATGTTGTTTCTTTCCACGCTAACCTTATTCAAAACGGTGGCCTCCGGCATTCTGTTATTTTTAATCGTGCCGGAATATTCATTGCCATTTTTATTCAGTACAATCGTACCCTCGCCTCCTTGTGGAGAGTCTATGGTATAGTTCCAGGTTCCTGAGGCTTCGTATGTTGTAGAATCATTAGCGCTAGCGTTGGGGTTAATGGGCTTAACAGTTGGCGCCGTGGGCTGATTACTTTGTCCTCGTTGTCTGCCTCCACCGTTTGTCCCTTGCTGTCCGCCTCCGTCGCCCATCGACATGCCTCCATCCCCACCGCCATCTTCTTTTAGATCGTCGTTGTTGATTGACCTACGGCGAGGTCTTTGATCCATACTCATCTTTCCGATCCTGTAGCTGAAGGTTATTCTGAACCCGAGGTTGTTGCGTGTATTCAGACTCGTCTGTCTCAGCAAGGGAGATTCTATATTGGTCCGGATTTTAATCGAAGGTTGTAAAAAATTTTCTGCTGCTAACCCGATGCTTCCTCTTTTCTCATTAAATTCTTTCCTGAAGCCAAGGCTGTACATGTAAAATCCTCCTTGAGTGCCCTGAAGTTGCACGTGGCGGCCCCGGTAAAAGCTGAAGAACTGCGCTCCCCATCCTTTGTTGAAGTTATAGCTTCCAAAAATTCTTCCACTGGCAACTACCCCTTCATTGCTGGCACGCAGTGAATCTACAGGGTTGTTATTATTCATTAAGGCATAGTAAATATCCGAGCCCCCGTTCAATGACAGCTTACCGGCATTGACATTAACAAAAATACTGGTTCCATAAGCGTTCTCTGTGCCAATATTCTGATAAGTTGTCATCAAAACATTCTCCCCGTCGATAACAGCGGGAACCCGAACACTTTGAATAGCATCATCAGTAAAACGAGCAAAGGTAGAGAGGTTCAGTACTATGCCTTTCAATAAAGTGCTATACGAAATTTCATAGTTGTTGGTATATTCCGGATTCAGTTCTGGATTTCCCACGGTAACGTCCAGGCTATTGGACCTTTGAATATTCGGATTTAAAAAACGAATTGATGGTCGCTGTATCCTTCGGTTATAGGACGCCTTCAGTGTATTTCCGTTTTTTAGTTTTTTTGAAAGATTTACACTGGGGACCAAAACACCATAAGAGGGGATCTTGATATCATCCTCTGTCAGCGTATAGGCTGAAATCGTTGTGAACTCATACCGGGATCCGGCCTTCAAACTATAACCACTTTTTAGGGATAAAGTGTAGGCCAGATACCCGGCGGTTATGTTCTGATCATAGTTGAGATTATTATTAAAACCTGCTGTTGTCGAGGGCTGATAGATGCCATCATTACCGAATGCCTGGAAGGATGAAAATTCGCTGAATACTTTTCGCATTATATTTTTGCCGCCGAATTCGAATATTTGTGTAGTGCCAATGGGAGTTTGGTAGTCAGCCTGCATCGTTACTTCCTGGTTGTAACTATCATTGTCGTTCAAAAACTTGTTGTTGAGTTGCCCGTCACTAGGATTCAAAATAAAGTTTTCAAATAATGTATTTCCTGTATTTCGGCTAAACATTGTCTGGAAGCTTAGTTCACGCTGTGGCTTATCGTAATAGTGCGTGTAGTTTAGGCTGGCATCCACGTTATTAAAGTCGTTCCTGCTTTCGTTATTTGCCAGAGTGGTTGCAGTAAGGTTATTATTCAGATACCGCTCTGTTACAAGATCATCCTGAAAATTTGTGTTATTCCGCAAACCGAACCTGACCGAGGCAGCTACTGTATTCTTCTTGTTGATATCATAATCCCAACCCAGGTTGTAGTTTCCAAATATCCCGCTGTTACGGGTATTCGCACTTTGAATATTCAACGTCTCATCTGCTGTTCCATTTCCATTGACGACCCTCGTTAATTGATCATTTTCAAAATTTCCTTTGACATTATAATTTGCACGGCCAAAACCTCCCAGAGAAAAACCCATTTTCCCAATTCGGTAATTTCCATTTAGTCCAAGGTTTGCTCCTCTGTTACCGACGCCGGAATTTACATTGAGCGTAAGCCCGTGAAGGGTATTTTTCTTGGTAATGATATTAATTATACCGGCAGAACCTTCGGCATCGTATTTGGAGGAAGGCGAAGTGATCACTTCTACCGACTTTATTTCATCGGCAGGAATTTGCTTCAAAGCATCGGACACACTGCTGGCGACAATAGAGGATGGTTTGTTATTAATCAGCACCATGATGTTGGAGTTTCCGCGCAAGGATACATTTCCATCAAGGTCTACATTCAGCATGGGCACTCGCTTCAGAACATCGGAAGCGTCGCCTCCCCGGGTAGTGAGATCATTCTCCGCGTTATACACAAGCCGGTCGACGCGCTCTTCAATGAGCGCCTTTTGCCCCTCCACAGTCACGGCTTCCAGCACTTGCGGGGTAGGATTAATGATAATATTTCCCAGGTTGACATTCTCACTCTTTCCCTGGATTTTAACCGTCAATGTCTCCGATTCGAAACCGATAAAAGAAATCTTCACCTCGTAATTACCGGGCGCAATTCTGGAAATGGTGAACTGCCCTTTTTCATCACAGATAGTTCCATCAATGGGTACCCCTGTTGCAGGGATCGCCAATGCCACGTTGGCAAATTCAACTGGTTTTTGTGATAGGGAATCTATTACAATTCCGGAAATTTTCCCGTTTCCCTGGGCGGTAGCCCCGAAACCACATAAACAAAGAAATAAAAAAGTAAAAATCTGTTTCATGAATATGGAGTTATGTTGTGTTATGTTCATTTTCCGGCACTGCCAGAATGCCCATTAATTTACCACAACGCCAAACTAAGCCTATAGTTTCCGAATTTGCCCGGTATTAGACTAATGGGAATTTTGGCTCGACATCTCTGGCAATTATTCGACAACCCCATATGAGACTTAATGCACTCATTCTGTCGAACAATTTTTTTCAACGGTCGAAAATAGACCATGATCCATCCACAGCTCATTTTGAAGGTCTACCTTTATTAAAATTATCACTGGAGAAGGGGGCTATGCAAAAATTCTTACATCGCAACAGGGTAGTACTGTTGCATCTTTCTTTCTGGTGTGTCAATATTTCCTTTTTCTTTTACCAGATCACTTCTCGTCAACGGGGCCCGGATGTCATAGACTGGCCTGAGGTTTTCACAAT
>JAYSOP010000135.1:0-7608 GCA_043722905.1 Chryseolinea sp. | reverse complement strand
AGTAATAGAACCATCGTTCGATCTGAATACTTACCACTATACGGTGCATTATCCGTTGTCGCCTGAAAAAAAGGAAAGGCTTAATTTTCAAACTCTGTTTTTACAGGTTGACTTGCCGTTGTATGTTGGATTTCAGTTCGGCGCCACAAATTTGTTGCGCTATTCAGTTTTTGCAGGCGCTGTGATGGTATTTCCTTATATGCTCGAAAACTCTTTCCAATCAAAAGCATTCGATAGCGTTCAGCAGGATTATTTCAATAGTTCGGATATGGACAATATTTTGTTCAACGGAAAAAAATATGGAAATGCCCTGGTGGGCTTTTGCCTGCACTTTGCAAGCCTTGGCAAGGTGGATATCCGTTACCAGCATCGCCTTGGGTCGCCTGGGGATAAATACAAAGTTGCCTTTCAATCTCTGGGCTTCGGGTTAACCTATTATCTGCCTCTGAATCTCAGGAAGAAAAAAATATACTATGAGGATTAATGCAATTGTCTTGATCTCCACAATACTAACGGCGTGTGTGATCGATCCTATAGCGGAGAATAAATCTTTGCCCCCTCAGGATAATGTAGCGCTGTTGTATGGCGCCCGATATATCAATCATAATTCTTCTGAACTCACTTTTGATGCCCGGATCGTCGTGTTAAACACTTTCTATGAAGGTTTTAACAATGATTATCTGGAGTATGGCAATTTCGAAATCGATGGAGCTGGTAGTTACGAAATTGAATCTTTTAATTGTGTGGAGATAGCCGGCCCGGATAAACCCTCCTCTATGATTTTCCTGGTTGACCAAAGTAACAGCTACCTGACGATGGATCCTTATAATTCACGTTCGCAGGCTATCCATAAATTCTTACGAGACATTACTCCCCCAAATAAATTCCTGGTAGGGGCTTGTGCCAGGCAAGGGCTGCTTTCAACTGAGCCAATGGAATTATATTCTAATGATTTCGATAATGACTGGGAAGGAAGCAGTAACTATTTGTTTGAGCTGAGCCAGCGCACTGGGGGAATGAGCGCAATTTGGGATGGTGCTGACCTTGCCATGGAACGGCTGATTGAAGATCCTGACGATGCGAGGAAGGAATTGGTGTTACTGGTACATGGTGAGGATGCCAACAGTATTACTACAGTCGATAATCTTATCGCGAAAGCGCGAGAGTATGATATTTCCACGCATGTCATCGCCCTTGGAAGCGATTTTAAGATGGATGATTTTGCCCGGCTCGCTCAGGAAACCGGTGGATTTTCAGCGGCATGTTCGACGGACAAACAAATGATCAAAGTATTCAATGAACTTGACAGGCTCCTGCATCAGGCATCATACGTGTATACCTTGAGAATTAAATGGAAGCCTTCAGTTGATTTACTTTCGCCAGGTTCATCCTCCTTGCATACAATTAAATTAAATGATCCTTTCACTGATCTGGTTTATAATTCTGTCTATCTAAAAATCATTATTCCATTTTGAGAAAAAAATATTGGTGGTTTTGTTTAGTATTCGTTATTCAAACGCTAGCCGCGCAGCAGATTGAAATTGCCGTTCAAAAAGGTCATTCCGGTGACATTGTTGCTATTGCATTTAGTCAGGATGGAACGCTGCTGGCCAGCGCAGGTACAGATCATTTAATTAAACTCTGGCACGTTCCTACGGGAAAAGAAATGGCAAGCTTTACCAGTTCAGTTTTACTACCGGTGAGCCGTTTAGAATTCGTTGAGGAAGCTGATTTTTTGAATGTTACGTATTCAGATGGCATGAATGAAAAGTGGGATATTGTCAATTCCGTCCTTTTTGAGATCACACAAAAATCAAAAGTTCACCAACCGGATACTTTTGTCAGCATGGATAAAAATTTTCAGGTCGGCATTGAAAAGTTCTATTTAAGAAAAAAATCTCTGCCTTCTGAAAAGATTCTTTTCTCAAGAGTACCCATCGATATTTCAAAAAAGTATACTGGTATAGCGGTCTCTGAAACCCATAACATGATTCTGGCAGCAAACGAGGACGGCACCGTGTATGTATATAATCTGGCGAATGGGAAGAGCCTCAAAATTCTGGAAGATCATTTTGCTTCCGTGAATGCGGTTTGCTTTTCTCCCAACAATGCTGTATTCGCAACCGCCAGCTCGGATCGTTCCATCATCCTCTGGAGTACCCAAAGCCTATTACCGGTTAAACGTTTGTTTGGAAAATCTTATCGATATGAAATTTTGGCTTTCAATCATTCAGGTACCCAGCTTGCGGTTGGTGATGAGTTGGGATTTGGGCGGATTATTGATTTGCGGTCAAGCCGAATGAGGGTGTCAGTTACCCGCTTACATGATCAAAAAATTTCTGCCCTTCACTTCTCCCCTAACGATAGCCTTGTTTACAGTGGGGGATTTGATAACAGGCTCACCACCTATAATGTGCGTTCGGCAGCGGTTATCAGTAAGTCCGTCTATAGGCATTATTTCAGCACCTCGGATTTTATTTTCAAACTACTTGGGGTTTACAGGGATCCCTATGCATGGATTAATTGTATTGATCTGAGCCCACAGGGAGGTATGCTGGCGATGGGTGGAGCATGGCGTGAATCGGCTATACGGAAATCGGTCCAACCGCTGGCCACTAGTAATCCATCGATAAAAAACTGGAAAAAAGTTTCAGCGCATCAAGGAGCCATCAATGATGTTTTGTTTTTAGATGAAACTAATTTCTTTACTGCGGCGTCGGATTTATTGATCAACTGGCATTATGACTCGTCATCAGCAAAATTTTATTTTCGCGATAAGCATCTCCCCGGCGTCAATCAAATAAAAAATATTTTAAAGGCCCCTGACAACACCATCCTGCTGCAATCAGAAAATGTACTCATTCATTACGATGTTCAGGGCGAAACGATTTTAGATTCCATCCACGTGGCGGCGCCCATAACCGCAGTGACTTTGAATCCGGCAAACGGACAGCTTGTGTATGCCATGTTGAATACATTGGTCTTTTCGAATATTTCAGACTGGCACGATAAAAAGGTGACCATTACCGGAGCGCACAGCGATAGAATTACTTCCATAGATTATAACCCAAGCCATCCAACCATTGCCACCTGCAGCTGGGATGCCACGGTAAAATTGTGGGATGCGGAGGCCATGAAATTATTGGCCACCATTATATCCATTGGGTCCGATGACCATATCATCATAACGCCGGATAATTATTACTACGGAACAAGAAATTCATTAAAGGGAATTGGTTTTAAATATGGCAAAGTGTTCATTTCTCCTGAACAATACGATCTGAGATTTAACCGGCCAGATATTGTTCTGGACAGAATCGGTTATGTTCCAAAGCCTGTGGTAAAATCTTTTAACAGGGCCTATTTGAAACGGTTGCAAAAAATGAATTTTACCGAGAAAATGCTAGGGGAGGATATCCACATGCCCACCGTCGAAATAAAAACAGAAAACCTACCCCTGCAGACAAGCGCAAGTGATTTATCCATTTCAGTTAAAGCCCACGATACAAAGTACCGTCTTGACAGAATCAATGTATTTGTCAATGATATCCCGGTTTTTGGATTGCACGGAATTTCTTTAAGAGATCAATATCTCCAGGAAAATGAACAAACCTTAAGCCTTAACCTTTCATCAGGCAGGAACAAGATTCAGGTTTCGTGCCTGAATGAAAAAGGTGTGGAATCTCTTTTGCAGACGTATGAGATCACCTATAAACCCGCACAAATAAAAAGGCCGGATTTATACCTGGCCGTTATTTCGGTTTCGGATTATGCGAGTCCGGCTATGAAACTTAAATATGCACGTAAAGATGGACAGGATCTGGTGGAGCTATTTAGGCGCTCAGGTTGGTATGAGCATGTGTTGATCGATACGCTATATGATAATGAAGCGACCATTGAAAACATCCGAAAGCTCCGAAGTTTTTTCCTAAACTCGGGTGTTGAGGATGAAGTTATTCTATTTGTTTCAGGACACGGTTTGTTGGATATCAATCTTGATTTTTATTTCGGAACCTATGATATCGATTTTAAGAACCCGGCGGTAAGAGGTATTGGCTATGAAGCCCTTGAAGGATTATTGGACGGTATTCCGGCAAGGAAAAAACTTTTGTTGATGGATGCCTGCCACTCAGGGGAGGTGGACAAATCACGGCTCCAGACAGCTCAGCATTCGGCCGACCTCAGTAAAAATCAAAAAGGAACCGTCACGGCTTACACATACCCCACAGATATTGAAGCTGAACACTATAAAATCGGAATTACCACATCATTTGAACTTATGCAGGAAGTTTTTTCAAATGTTAGTAAGGGTTCCGGTGCGATTGTCATTTCAGCCGCGGCAGGAAACAGTTATGCCTTAGAATCGGATCAATGGAAGAATGGAGTTTTTACCTATGCATTGCTCAGTGGCATGAAGAATAAACGTGCGGATAAAAACAAAGATGGGATTATTACCGTCACAGAAATAAAGGATTATGTAAGTATTGAGGTTGAAAAGCTTACGAAAGGCGAGCAACGTCCTACCTCCCGTCGGGAAAATTTGGAATTTGACTTTCGGGTATGGTAAGCCCCAGGGATATTCCCTCACATGTTCCTGCGATATTGTCCTCCAACCTCAAACAAAGCTTTGGTAATTTGCCCCAGGGAGCAAACTTTTGTTACCTCCATTAGTTCGGTGAAAATATTTTTATTTTGAATCGCTGCCTTCTGAATATTTTCAATCATTCTGCTTTTCCTATCCTTTTGAAAACTATGTAGGTTGCGAATCATTTTGATCTGGTACTCCTTCTCTTCTGTTGTTGCCCTGATAACTTCCTTGGGAAGAATGGTAGGTGAGCCTTTTGAACTCAGGAATGTATTTACTCCGATAATGGGGTATTCACCCGTGTGTTTCAATGTTTCATAGTATAGACTTTCCTCCTGGATTTTCCCTCTCTGGTACATCGTTTCCATTGCACCGAGAACGCCACCGCGTTCATTGATCCGGTCGAATTCAATGAGTACAGCTTCTTCTACCAGGTCAGTCAATTCCTCAATAATGAAGGATCCCTGCAATGGATTTTCATTTTTGGCCAGACCTAGCTCTTTATTGATGATGAGTTGAATGGCCATGGCCCTGCGAACAGATTCTTCGGTAGGTGTGGTGATCGCTTCATCATAGGCGTTCGTATGCAAGGAATTGCAATTGTCATATATAGCATACAACGCCTGAAGGGTAGTGCGGATATCATTGAAATCAATTTCCTGCGCGTGCAACGACCGGCCTGAGGTTTGGATATGGTATTTCAACATTTGGCTGCGCGCATTCGCACCATATTTATTTTTCATGGCCTTAGCCCATAAACGCCTGGCGACTCTTCCAATCACAGCGTATTCTGCATCAATTCCATTGCTGAAGAAAAATGAAAGATTAGGCGCGAAAGCATTGATGTCCATTCCCCGGCTTAGATAATATTCCACATAAGTGAATCCATTGGCAAGGGTAAATGCTAATTGTGTGATCGGGTTGGCACCGGCTTCGGCGATATGATATCCTGAGATGGAAACGGAATAAAAATTTCGCACATCTTCATCAATAAAATATTGCTGGACATCGCCCATCAGGCGCAAGGCAAATTCTGTAGAGAAGATACACGTATTTTGTGCCTGGTCTTCTTTCAAAATATCCGCCTGAACCGTGCCGCGCACTTGTTTCAGGGTTGACTTTTTTATTTTTTCGTAAAGTTCCTGAGGTAACACCTGATCCCCTGTTGCACCCAACAACATGAGTCCTAATCCATCATTACCCTGGGGAAGATTTCCCTGATAGGCAGGAAGAACGGCTTCTTTGTAAAGTCCATCAATTGTATTTCTGACTTCATTCTCCAGGCCGTTTTTCTTAATATGGATCTCACATTGTTGATCGATGGCCGCGTTCAGGAAATAGCCGAGCAACATCGGAGCCGGCCCATTGATGGTCATAGATACGGATGTTTTCGGATCCGCAAGATTAAAACCGCTGTACAACTTTTTGGCATCATCCAGACAACAGATGCTCACACCGGAGTTTCCGATCTTCCCATAAATATCAGGACGGAAATCAGGATCATGACCATACAAAGTCACGGAATCGAAGGCCGTTGATAACCGCTTCGCAGAGGTAGCAAAGCTGACATAGTGAAAACGCCTGTTAGTCCTTTCCGGCCCGCCTTCACCGGCAAACATCCGGGCGGGGTCTTCCCCCTCTCGTTTGAATGGGTATATTCCGGCGGTATAAGGAAATTCTCCGGGAACATTTTCCTGCAAAGTCCATTGTAACAAATCACCCCAGGCCTCGTAGCGCGGCAATGCAATTTTAGGGATTTGTGTATGCGACAATGATTCGGTTTGTGTCTCAATAGCCAGTTCGTTGTCACGAACCTTAAACTTATATAGCGGTTCTTTATATTGTTTTACCTTATCAGGCCATTGCTCGATTTG
This sequence comes from Chryseolinea sp., assembly GCA_043722905.1. GTDB lineage: Bacteria > Bacteroidota > Bacteroidia > Cytophagales > Cyclobacteriaceae > Chryseosolibacter. The sequence goes on along the minus strand of JAYSOP010000135.1, from coordinate 1,149 downwards.
CCTGAGGTTCTTAGGATCCAGGTTGAGTTTTATTTTTTCATATTGCTCCTGAAGCCCTTTTACTAGCCGGTCTTTATCTTCCATTGAGGATTCCTGGAGTGATTCCATTGATTTCTGAAGGGCGTACATTTTTTGGGCAACATCTTTTTGCGCCGCCACCCACGAATCGTACTTCCGGTTGTTTTCAGAAATTTCACTCAGGTAACGCGTTCGGTTTGGCGGGATCACAAAAACCTTTTCCGACATCTCGCGGGTGATCGCAAAAGTGGAAGATAAACCAGCACCGGTTTTCCTGACTATAACATCGATCACTTGTTTATATAATTGGTTTGTTCCAGGATCATTAAACTGAGATGCGATGGTTCCGAATACTGGCATCTCTTCAACCTGGCTGCTCCACAACTGATGGTTCCGCTGAAATTGCTTTTTGACATCACGCAGCGCATCAAGTGAGCCACGTTTGTCAAATTTGTTGAGCGCAATGATATCGGCAAAGTCAAGCATATCAATTTTCTCAAGTTGCGTGGCGGCGCCATACTCCGGAGTCATAACGTATAGGGATACATCACTATGGTCCAGGATTTCAGTATCACTTTGGCCAATGCCCGACGTCTCCAAAATAATCAGATCGTATCCCGCCGCTTTTAACACCAGCACAGCTTCTTTCACATAGGCCGATAGTGCCAGGTTACTTTGCCTGGTAGCCAACGACCGCATGTAAACCTGAGGATGGTTGATTGCATTCATCCTGATCCGATCCCCAAGAAGTGCTCCGCCAGTTTTGCGTTTGGAAGGATCAACAGAAATGATCCCGATGGATTTGTCTTTAAAGTCGATGAGAAATCTTCTTACGATTTCATCGACCATAGACGATTTTCCGGAGCCACCGGTTCCCGTAATACCCAAAACCGGAGCTTTAGAGATTTCTGCCTTCGATTTAACCTGGTTAAAAACAAACTTGTGCGCATCATAAAAATTTTCTGCACCTGAAATCAATCTGGCAATTTCAAGATGATTACCCGGTGTTAGTTTATTGATATCGTCGATGACTACTTCACCGGTGGAATAATCACTTTTTTGTATCAGGTCATTAATCATTCCTTGCAAACCCATCGCCCGTCCATCGTCAGGAGTATATATCCGGGTGAT
>JAYSOP010000134.1:0-3579 GCA_043722905.1 Chryseolinea sp. | reverse complement strand
GTAAAAATATTCTTGTTGACCAGTTAGAAGCCCTTGAAAGGCAAAACAGGAATAAGCAGGATGGTGAAATTGACCTTGCACTACTTACCGATGGTTTACGTGCAGAAAGAGAGCAGGGTATTACAATTGATGTTGCTTATAAATATTTCTCCACACCAAAACGTAAGTTTATAATTGCTGATGCTCCGGGGCATATTCAATATACCCGTAACATGGTTACAGGAGCCTCCACCGCCAACCTTGCCCTGATCCTGATCGATGCCCGCAAAGGCCTGGTAGAGCAGACCTACAGGCATTCGTATATCGCCTCCTTGCTAAAGATACCGCACATCATTGTGTGCGTAAATAAAATGGACCTTGTCAATTATGATGAAGCCATCTATGACCGGATCGTGCAGGAGTACAAAGCATTTTCTTCCAAACTGGAGATTTCTGATATTCAGTTCGTGCCTATCAGCGCCCTCGTGGGTGACAATGTGGTAAACCGATCTGTTGCCACCTCCTGGTATCAGGGCGCCACCCTCATACACATGCTGGAGACTGTGCACATTGAAAGTGATCACAACCATATCGATAGCCGTTTTCCTGTGCAATATGTAATCAGGCCACAATCAAACGAATACCATGATTTTCGCGGTTATGCCGGCAGGATAGCAGGCGGAATTTTTCGGCCTGGAGATGAAGTATTGGTTTTCCCTTCAGGTTTTACTTCCAAAATAAAGGCCATCCAGTTCGGAGAACAATTACTCGAGGAAGCCTTTGCACCGATGTCTGTTACCATTACCCTGGAAGATGAAATCGATATCAGCAGGGGAGATATCATTGCCAAACCGAATAATCATCCGCAGACTGAACAGGATATTGACCTGATGCTTTGCTGGATGAATCAGAAGCCCGTGAGCCTGAATAGTAAATTTTATCTGAGACATACGAGCCGCGAGGTGCGTGGAATACTGAAGGAAATTCAGTACAAGCTGGATATCAACTCGCTTACCCGAGTGGATAATGCCAGTCAACTGGTTATGAACGATATCGCACGTGTACGAATACATACAGCCAGGCCGTTGTTCTTTGACAGCTATCGTAAGAACCGAATCACCGGTAGCGTCATCCTGGTTGACGAGGGTACAAACGAAACCGTGGCTGCGGGTATGATCGTTTAGGTCAGGCATCAGGCATTGGGGAAATCCAACTTCGGGGAATAAATTGATACGCCGTACCTATAATACTAAATTACCGACCTCGTTCGACGAAGCTTCAGCATAGTCGGATTACCGCATACTGACCACTCACCACTCACCACTGACTAATTTAAGCATGGAAAACATTATCAATCAAGGAAAGAAAATCGATCTGGAAGCTCTGCTCATCCTTGCCATTCAGGCGGCGGAAGAGGCTTGCAGGGAGATACTCACGGTTTATGAATCAGGGGATTTTCAGGCCGAGGCGAAAGGAGATAACTCTCCTTTGACTTTAGCGGATAAGAAAGCCCATCACAAAATTGTTTCCATACTGGAATCCACTGGCCTGCCCATACTGAGTGAGGAAGGAAAAAATGTACCCTTTGAAGAAAGAAATCAGTGGAATTATTTTTGGTTGGTGGATCCCCTCGATGGTACGAAAGAATTTATCAAACGCAATGGTGAATTTACGGTGAACATTGCGCTTGTCCATAAGGATACGCCGATCCTGGGAGTGGTAGCAGTTCCTGTTAGCCACGAGGTATATTACGCGGCGGAAGGGTATGGCGCATACTTGCGCAAAGAGGGCAAGGACAATAAACTCCCCATTCTGAAATCCATAGACCTTCATCAGGAAGGACTGCGCGTTGTTGCCTCCCGCTCACATATGAACGAAGAGACCGAAAAATTTATTAATCAACTCAGCATCCCCAGCCTTGTGTCTGCCGGAAGCAGCCTGAAATTCATGTTACTGGCCAGCGGACAGGCGGATGTTTATCCCCGGTACGCACCTACCATGGAATGGGACACTGCAGCAGCCCACGCCGTAGTGAAGGAAACAGGCCGCGATGTTTTTCAGTATGGTACGAACCAGCCACTTGTTTACAATAAAGAAAATCTTCTCAATCCCTATTTTCTCGTTATTTAATTTTGATGTAAAGGTAAAGCAGCGTGTTGCAAGAGTTTTGAACGCCTTGACAGACGAAGATTTCTATATTTAAAAGGGGACGACACATAAAGTGTTACCATCGGTTTAACGCATCCACTACCTGGCGCACTTCTTCTTCCTCCATTACCGGACTGATGGGTAAACTCAAAATGGTTTGGTGAATCAATTCGGTAATGGGAAAATTTAAGTTATTCATATATGCATAAGCCTTTTGTTTGTGCGGTGGCATCGGATAATGAATGAGGGTGTCAATACCCTGAGTCAATAAGAAATCCTGGAGTTTGTCCCTGGCCTCGCAGCGGATAACAAACTGATGCCATACGTTTTGCAAAAAGGTAATGTCAGCCTGAATTTTCTGCGGTAAAATAATTTTTGGATTCACTATTTGGCTAAGGTATTTACCGGCGATTATGTTTCTTTTTTTATTGTCGGAATCCAGTCGTACCAGTTTTACGCCCAAAATGGCAGCCTGGATTTCGTCTAACCGAGAGTTTAGCCCCTGCACAATGTGTATATTTTTTTGATGAGCTCCATAATTGCTGAGGGTTTTCACCTTTTCGGCAAGTTCCTCATCCTGGGTGGTTACGGCTCCTCCATCACCCAAAGCGCCCAGATTTTTAGTGGGAAAGAAACTGTGACCAGCCGCATCGCCCAGGGAGCCTGTTTTTTGTACACCGTTAAAACAACCTGCGGCCTGGGCGTTGTCTTCTATCAATTTCAATTTGTGGAATGCTGCGATTCTTTTTATTTCGGGATGCATGGCATTCCGGCCATAAAGATGAACGATCATTATTGCCTTTGTCCTGACGGTGATTTTTTCCTCGATCCTGAAAGGATCCATGTTAAGATTATTCAGGTCTGGTTCCACCAGTACAGGCGTCAACCGATTTTCCGAGATGGCAAGGAGCGAAGCGATATATGTATTGGCGGGAACGATAATCTCATCGCCTTCCTTCAGTTGACGCAGTTCAATGTATGCCCTGAAGATTAACCGCAAGGCATCAAAGCCGTTACCTACCCCTACGCAATAGCGGGTGCCGATAAAAGCGGCAAACATTCGTTCGAAGCGGTTGCATTCAGATCCATTGATAAAATATCCGGAATCAACTACCCGTTGAACAGCTTCCATTAGCTGGGGTTGATAAGAGTCGGTAATTTTTTTTATATCCAGGAATTTCATTCAAATGACAAAATACAAATTAGGCAACGAATGGTAAAACCAGGGACTATTCGTAAACAATATCCGGCCGTCTTTCAGGCTATGAACACGATACTCTGATTCCTTTGCAAGTATGATATTGAATATTCCTGATTTTGCGAGTGACGATAGAAAACAGAGACAACTGACGAGTCACAGATCACAAAGTTGGAATCGTTGCTGTCCGGTAAAAATATTGATGTCTGGCGTTCTGTACGTAAACTTTACTCCAGATCAAGGTTCAGTGATCG
>JAYSOP010000133.1:0-2835 GCA_043722905.1 Chryseolinea sp. | reverse complement strand
GGAGTCCACATCGCATAAGGCCACAATCTCAACATCCGGCAACGCAGCAAACCATCCCATATGTTGATTGCCCATTCCTCCAAGGCCAATATGGGCAATCCGAAGTCGGTCACTGGGAGCTCCTTTTAAAAGCATGGAAGGCAAAAGGGATAAGCCGAGTGCGCCCATACTACCTTGCCTCAGGAAATCGCGTCTGTTAATATATTTTTGCATCTGTGGATTAATTAATTGGCTTCTGTAAAATACAAAATGGCATCGGTATTTTAAAAAAATTTACATGGAAGGATTCGCCTTACGCAATAGACCTGCACTTGCAAGGCTTGGATCATTTAACGGCACCCAACCTACTCCGGCTTACGGTTCGTGTAGGGTATTGTTTGCCTACCGTTACAAGGTACTGTCCATCATCTTCATAGTCACCAGGGAATCTTCGAGGGAACAGGGGTTAGGGCCTTCGCCCCTGAAATATTTAACCACCTCATCAATCATAGGCTGTTGAATATTGACCGGATAATCAAAGGCCATACGCTCGTCACCTGAAGTGTGTTGAAAATGAATGTCTGATTTGCAAAAAAAAGCAAAAGTGATTTTTCCCTCGTCACCGATAATTTCACACGTTTCTTCTTCGGCGGCGTTGCTCACATTAAAAGCCCAGATACCACGAAGCAAAACATTGTTGGGATAGATCGCATCTATGGTTGTCACGTCCGGGGCAGGGTAGTGCTGACCTTGATTGAGAGAGCGTCCCTGGATGTCTTTTGGTATTCCAAAAATCCAATAAAAGATGTCCAGTTGGTGCGGGGAAAGGTCATGGAACAAACCTCCACCAGATACGGCGGGATCGATCCTCCAATTTTCCTCCGCTTTGATTTTATTGGAAGGTGCCTGGAGGTTTCTTACCAGAATAAGTCGCACTTTTCCAACGGCGCCTGAAGTGATTAAAGATTTTATTTTTTTAAAAATGGGTAGGCCTCTCCTGTAATGGGCCACAGAAACCGGCACCCGATACTTATTTGAAGCTTCGATCATCCGTTCACAGGACTCGCTGTTTAAGGTTATTGGTTTCTCAATGTAAACGGGTTTGCCTGCTTGCATGGAGGCAATCGCGTAGGCTTCATGGGAAGCGGGAGGTGTGGCGATATAAATCGCATTGATGTCAGGATCAGCTATCAATTGATTTGCATCATTGTAAAATTTAGGAACCTGATGTCGCACGGCGTAATCTTTTGCTTTCGCTCCGTCTCGCCGCATGACAGAGATCAAAGTGGAATGGTCAACTTTGTTAAAGGCTGGACCGCTCTTAATTTCGCAGACGTCGCCGCAGCCAATTATACCCCATCGTATTTCTATGTTGGATTTCATCGGAAATTTTACATCATGGTTAGACTAGTAAGATACTCATCGGTAATAAATTGACAAGCCTTAAGATCGAAAAAAATGTTTTATCATTTTAACCCTGAACTATAGATCCGGTTAGCGGGGACCATTCCGGCAACGAGTTTTTCAACATCAATAGTAGAAGGTTGAATTTTATTCCCATCGCAATCATATAAATTGCAAGCAAGACAACTCACCACCCAGACCTGGTGCAAGAAAATTATCCGGCCATCAAGTTTTATCGCATAGACATCACCACGCAGTATAAATCTGTTTCTGATTTCTGCACGAGGGTTTGCAGCCATTCCATGCCGTGCGATGATTTCACACACATCCTCGTGGCGACTGAAATTACATCATTCAGTGAATTATTGTTGTAGTCGTGGTTGACACACGAAAGGAGGGTAAGGAGACAAACGAAACGCAAAGTACACCTGATCATACATTCTTCTTTTTAAAGATAGACACAAAATGTCTTTTTTCGGTTGCAACACCAGTGTACCTGCTTCTTTTACGCCAGCTTTCCCCTATTTTTCAAGCCAAACCCTATTTCTGCGGCTTGCGTTACTTGCTAAACTTGGTGTAATTCGACGGCTGATAGATACGTTTACAAAACACGGAAATGATTATTAAGAAGCTCGCTGTTCCATTAATCAATGAAAAATTACTTTCCCAGGCGCTGCATTGTTCCATTGCCACCGCAGCCATATCCGAACAAGGTTTCGATTTTATTATAACCAGACTATCGCCCTCGTGTAAGGTAGAAATCGTTACAGGTTTACAGATTCCTACGGAACCTAAAGTACTTAGACGCATACTAAAACAATTCACTGATCGTGTTCGGCTAAAGATTTTTTCTAAAAATTTATTCCAACCCAATGTTTACATCTTTGATTTACCCTACCGGAAGGCGGTTGCTTTTCTGGGATCAGGCAATTTAACCCTGGGTGGTTTGAAGGACTATGAAGAAATTTTCTGTAAGATTTCCGACGCCAAAGAAATTGAAGCATTGAAATCCTGGTTTACCGGATATTACGAATTTTGTGAGCCTTTGTCAGAAAGACTTATCAGTGAGTTTGAGTGGGTGTTTCCATCCATGAAGCAAAGAGAAATAGCATCCCGCGAAGAAGTCCGGGAGGTTCTCGAACTTACGACAGGGAGTTTTGATTGGGAAAACATCCGATTTAAAACTCAATACTTCCAAAAAGAGGATTTTCTAATTTTTAGTAATGATAAGGCCTCATTGAATACTCCGGAAATTATAGCTGAAAGAATGATCGTTCAGCAAAAGCTTCTGAACCTGCACACTTCTATAAAACAACATTTGTCTGTTTTAAAATTGTATGAGGGCTCAGCACGCGGGACAATAGTCAGCAGTATGGATACGGCTGACCATCGGGATAAAAGAGTCCGCAGCATGTGGATCGCTTACGGAAGAAGCCAGCAGGATTTAGATCC
>JAYSOP010000132.1:0-5728 GCA_043722905.1 Chryseolinea sp. | reverse complement strand
GTTCATGGTCTTTTTTTCTTTGGTGTCGCGGCGCGCGACTTCTACAGTTCCATTTTCAAGATCACGAGGACCAATGGCAATTCTCACCGGAACTCCTTTCAATTCCCACTCCGCAAATTTAAACCCGGGTTTATGAGTGTCGCGGTTATCATACTTCACGGTGAACCCTTGTTCGCGAATTTTCGAAGAAATCTGTTCCACCTTATCTGAAATCTTTTTCTGTTCTTCCTCGGTCTTAAAAATCGGGACTATCACAACATGAATCGGTGCCAGCTTCGGCGGCAGGATCAAGCCATCGTCATCGGAATGAGCCATAATAAGCGCGCCCATCAGCCGGGTACTCACGCCCCAACTGGTGCCCCAGACGTGTTCAAGTTTTCCTTCTTTCGAAGTAAACTGAACATTAAACGCTTTTGCAAAATTTTGGCCGAGAAAATGCGAGGTGCCAGCCTGAAGCGCTTTCCCATCCTGCATCATCGCTTCAATACAATAAGTATCCAGGGCGCCCGGAAATCTTTCGCCTTCAGACTTACGACCTTTTATGACTGGCATAGCCATGAACTCCTCGGCAAAGGCAGCATAAACATTCAACATCTGCAACGTTTCCTTTACGGCTTCATCTGATGTTGCGTGTGCGGTATGGCCTTCCTGCCAAAGAAACTCCGAAGTACGAAGAAAAAGCCTTGTGCGCATCTCCCATCGGACCACATTTGCCCACTGGTTAATGAGCAGTGGTAAATCCCGATAGGACTGAATCCATTTTTTGTAGGTACTCCAGATGATGGCCTCACTCGTTGGACGCACCACCAGCTCCTCCTCTAGTTTTGCTTCGGGATCAACCATTAATTTTCCTGGTCTCTGAGGATCATTTTTAAGGCGGTAATGCGTTACAATTGCGCACTCTTTCGCAAAACCCTCTGCGTTCTTTTCTTCTGCTTCAAAAAGGCTTTTCGGCACAAAAAGAGGGAAATAGGCGTTCGAATGACCGGTATCCTTAAACATTTTATCCAATGCCTGCTGCATCTTTTCCCATATGCTGTAACCGTAAGGTTTTATGATCATACAGCCACGGACATCGGAATGCTCTGCCAGGTCGGCTTTCTTCACTAATTCATTGTACCACAAGGAGTAATCTTCTTGCCTTGTTGGAATCTCTTTGCCCATAAATGGTCTAGTTTTTGCTATTTATCCGAATGAAACGCCAAATATAGGCTCCGACAGGTAATCCAAGTTAAATTTTGTAGATTTAAAGAATACTTTTCGTTGAATTTGCGTTACAATACAAGAGAGACTAAAACCACCATGGTTATGAAAATAAAAGGGATAATTTTTGCCACCTTATCACTACTGGGAACCAGTGGCATTTTTGCGCAGGGAGTTGAGTTCGATGACATGTATTTCAATTCAAAGGATCGTGAAAAGTTAAATGCGCAGAGGGCTATTGTAACTTTGAATACCCGCTCAAAATCGAATGAATCCGATACACAGACAGAGGAAAATTCTAATCCCACGGATACCTATTCCGCACGTCATGTGAATCCTGAATATATTTCGCGTTCACACACGGAATCTGCTCAGGCAGATGATCAGGATTATTTTGTCAATAATTACCGGTATCAAAATAATCAGTTAAACAACTGGAATAACAATTACAATCAATGGTATAACAGTTCCATGTACCGGTCTAATTATTACGGCCCCGGAATCAATACCTGGAATAGTCCATATTACGGTTACAACAGTTATAACAGCCCCTGGTATGATCCCTTTTGGTCACAGAATGGCTGGTCGAGTTCCTTCAGCTATCATATGGGCAATTCCTACAATTACGGATGGGGTGGTAATTACAATTATTGGAACCGCCCTTATTACGGTTATTCAGGATGGGATCCTTATTTCGGTGGAAACAATTACGGCGGTGGTGGATATGGCGGCGGATATTGGAACAATTACAGATCTCCTCGAACGATCGTTGTCGTAAACAATGGCGAATCCGGACGTAATGTGGTGTATGGTAAAAGGCCAAGCAGAGGTAATGCAATTGTCTCCGATCAGTCAGGAACAAGATCACGCACCAATATCTCCAATTCGGGAAGGATAGATAATAATGGCGGAAGGAGTTCAAATCCCAACAGACAACAGGAATATTACAATCGTTCGCAAAGCAATACTTCTACCAATACTTATCAGGATAGAAGTAGTACACAGGATAACCGTTCCAGGTCATGGGATAATAGTAACAATAACAGTAATTCATCTGGCCGGAGTTCAACACCTTCATACTCTCCATCACAAAACTCGAACAGCAGCGGAGCAACGAGAGACAGTGGTTCAGGCAGTAATGGCAGAAGCAGAGGCAGAGACTGAGTAACACTAAAATTCATCATCGAATGATGCGAACATTTTTCAGGACTTCCCTGGCGGTTATTACTGTGCTTAGTTTTTTCGGTGCCTCCTCTCAAAATTATACTGAGAGTGCGCTGATTTTTGGCCGAAAGACCCCTTCAGGCAGCGCACGAATTCTCGGCCTCGGGGGGACTCAAACCGCCCTGGGTGGTGACTATAGTTCAGCCCTTTCAAATCCCGCTGGCCTGGGCATGTTTAACAAACCGGAATTCACCTTTAGCCTTGGATTCTCGGATCATAGCAATACCAGTGACTATTACGGAAATAAAACGGCTGATAACCGTTCTATTTTTAACGTTCCCGGCTTCAGCTATGTATGGCATTTTCCAAACAAGCCGGAGAATTTTATCGGTGGGTCCATTGGTGTTAGCTTTTCCAGGGTAAATGATTTCAACAGGTCAATCAGCTATAGCGGAAGTAACCAGCAGAAATCCATCATCGATTATTTTATTGAGCAGGCAAACGGGTTCAATACAGAACAATTTGAGGAGGATGAGTATCATTACAACAGCCCGACCGGACTTGGCTATTATAATTTTTTACTGGGTCCTGTATCCACATTTGACCCCGATGGACCTGATGATATCTATTTCACCTTCGCGCCCCTTCCTGATCGCCAGGAGGAAATGGAAGAAATTTTGATAAAAGGCGCCACCAATCAATGGAGTATTTCCTACGGAGGAAATATCGATGATAAATTCTTTTTCGGCGGGGGAATTGGCATCAGCAGTCTTCGATATAATTCCGAAAAAAATTATAGAGAGTCGTTTGATTCAGACACCCTTCAAAGTTTACATCTTGTCGAAAATTTGAATATCCGGGGTAATGGGGTCAACGCTACACTAGGTGCCATTATCAGGCCGGCCAACTTTTTGCAGCTTGGCGTTTCTTATACAACGCCGACGCTATACGGGTTGACAGAAACTTATGAAGCCTCCATGAGCAGTCGGTGGCAAAATTTTGATTACTACGGAGATGGCACTGAGATTTTACGCGATAATACCAATGATCCCATCAGCACCGACATTGTAACGTCTGATTATACCTTGAGAATTCCGATGAAGGTCACCGGTGGAGTCGCGTTTATATCCCAGTACGGATTCTTAACAGCAGACGTAGAATTTACAAACCCTTCGAAGTCCAAATACAAATCTGATATATCAGGCCTATCGTTCGATGATGACAATTCTACTATCACGACAACATATCAGCCGATCATCAACTACCGGTTTGGCGCCGAATTCCGATACGACATTTTCCGGGCACGTGCCGGATATGGTGTGCAATCCAATACTTACAGTGAGAACCTGAAATCGGACAATAAAATCAGTTCCATCAGTGGTGGCCTGGGCGTACGTACAAAAAGTTTTTATGTTGATTTAGCCATCATCCATTCAAACGGGACATCATATTATCAACCCTACACCTTTGAAGACGGCTCAGGTCCGGTGGCATCATTTAAAAACAAAAGCCTTAACGGCGTTATCACCGTCGGGTTCAGTCTATAGCTTTTAAACTCTGTAATTTTTCATAGTCAACGTCAAAGGGACACTTAAGGCCAGGCCCAACATCAACAAATCTGATTTAGTTTGGGCTTACTCTTTGATTTAGTTTTTTCTAACCTTATTACCTTAGTAACTATGCAAACCTCCCCCGCTCAACCTTATTAGCTTATTTGCCAACGCAGACCTTTCTGATAAAACCGGATGAAGGACTCGTATTCCTCTGCAAAACTCACTTTTCTATGATGTTCTGCCTGATTAAGGATGTATTTACAAACTTTATCAACATCAGATTTTGACACTGCAAAAACAGATGCAGACTGTTGCCATGCAAATTGCCCTTTAGAAAGCTTGTTATCATTTATGAATCTTTCAGTGCTTTGAGAGACTATTGTGGCAAAAGTTTCTTCAGCTAATTTAGCAGAGCGTGAAACAAGAAAATGAACATGCTCAGGATTGGCATAAATGGCATATAATTTTGACTCATTATTATTCACAATACCGGTGATGTATTTTTCAATTCTTACGCGGTTTAGTTCTTAAATGATGGGTAAGCGATTACTTGTTATGAAAATGAAATGTGTGTATAAATTATTGTATTCTACTTTCATTGCAGTTAGAATAAGGTAATAAGGTTAATAACTTACTTTACTAATTGCTTGTTACTAAGGTAATAAGGTTTAGGAATGCATACCAAATGATAGTGTTGACTTATTTCTTAAGCTGCGAAAACACCTCTGAAATTAGCCATGGGAGCACAACAAATCAGAAAAAAACTCGTAAATTTCATATGGATTGTCTTGTTCTAAAGGGTGAAAAAAGAACGGCGTTATCACCGTCGGGTTCAGTCTATAGCCTTTATTTTTTTTAATACGGATTCCAAAGAATAGTTTTCAATGATGAGCCCGGCCTGTTGATAACAGGTGAGTCTTTGATCTCTTAAACTCTGCAATTTTTCCTTCAAGGCGAATTCATCCATCGATTGAAGTAACGGTCTCTCCTGATTTATTTTAACCCGTTCTATAAGCTCTGAAATGGGAACATCCAGAAAGACGCTTAACCCGCTTTTATTGATGGTCTCCATCCCATTAAAAAAGCAGGGTGCTCCCCCGCCCGTTGCCATAATAAATGAGCGGGTGCCAGACGCCCATTCCCGCAAAAGCCTGGACTCAACCATTCTGAAATGATCTTCTCCTTGCTGATTAAAAATTTCAGGAATGGACTTTTGTTCGGCGTTTTCAATTTCAACGTCCAGATCAATAAAATCCACCATCAGATGGGCCGCTAACCCTTTACCTAAAGTAGTCTTTCCTGACCCCGGCATGCCAATAAGAAAAATTTTCATGGATCAACTTTAATGTCGCGTGTGCAGATGTCTTGATAGGTTAAAGTTCAGAATCAGGTTGTGTATGATTTTTTACAGATAGCCATGGAGTTGTAGGTCATTAATCTCAAGGTATCAGGGCCAGGACTTCTGCCGCTTGTGGCGTGTCATTATGGTGCCACATACCCTTTACGGTTCCGTCAATCCATAATGTGATACCTGGGTTGGACCTGACAATGGTTTTCAAAACGGTGGCATCGGTAAAAAAATAAGGGATTGCCAGCTGTTGTTCATGGCGGAACGCTTCAAACTCGGCAGATCCGGAAGAAGTTAACGCCATCATGTCAACCTTCCCTTCAAGATCTTTTGAAAGTTTAAGGATCTGGTCCATGTTTTGGATAGAAACTTTTGACACATCATACATCACAAAAAGAAGTTTCACACCTTGAAAGATCTCCTGCGTGACGTCGTTTCCCTCCACCGTGCTGACAGAGAA
>JAYSOP010000131.1:0-3639 GCA_043722905.1 Chryseolinea sp. | reverse complement strand
TAGTAAACTGATTGTGAGAAGTAATCTTCCTTCAATATTGTTAGTATCACCGATGTAGATCTGGTTGAATTGAGGAGAGAATAAAACGTAGGTGTGATACTGCATAAAAAAAGCGACCGCAGGGTCGCCTTTCACTTTAGTAGCGGGGACAAGACTCGAACTTGTGACCGCCACCTGGCGGATAAGAGCCCAACGAGCTACCAACATGCTGGTCAATGATGAAAGTAGTTGTTGTGGTGCATAAAAAAAGCGACCACTGGTCGCTTTTTAAAGTAGCGGGGACAAGACTCGAACTTGTGACCTTTGGGTTATGAGCCCAACGAGCTACCAACTGCTCCACCCCGCGATATATTTTAAGAACTCCCTGTCAACTTTAACCGACCGAACCAAGATGCCTTTCTAAAGAACAATAACCTTTAAAACTGACAATTAAGTTCCCTATTTTCATTTTGGAGGGACAAAAGTAGAACCTTCAGTGGTAAAAAACAAGTAACTTTGCAGATTGATGGAACAAAAGGCATTCAAATCAGGGTTTGTGAGCATTGTAGGCAAGCCCAACGTCGGTAAGTCTTCGCTCATGAATAAACTCGTGGGTGAGAATCTTTCCATTATTACCGCCAAAGCCCAAACAACCCGCCATCGAATTATGGGTATCCTGAATGGAGTTGACTATCAGATTGTCTATTCCGATACACCCGGTATCCTTGAACCTAAATATTCATTGCAGGAGGCCATGATGACTTATGTGAAGGTTTCTCTGGATGATGCAGATGTCATTCTGCTGGTTGTGGAACTGCACGATAAGTATGAGCCGGAATTGTTTGACCGGTTTCACAAAATTGAAAAACCCATTGTGTTGCTCATCAATAAAGTTGATTTGGCCAAAGGATCGCAGGTAGTGGATAAAGTTGAATATTGGAGGCAATCACTTGAAAATATTAGGGAAATTATCCCGGTATCTGCTAAAACCGGACAACATGTGAACCGGATCTTAGAAGTCGTAAAGGAGCAACTTCCTGACCACCCGCCATTTTTTCCCCAGGATGAATATACGGATCGATCAGAAAGATTTTTCGCTTCTGAGATATTGAGAGAAAAAATATTTTTGAATTACGAAGAAGAAATTCCCTACAGCTGTGAAGTGGCGATTAATTCATTTAAAGACGAAAAAGAGATTATTCGCATCAGCGCTGAAATTTATGTTGAACGGGATACTCAGAAAGGGATTTTGATCGGTAAGGCGGGAAGCTCGCTGAAAAAAGTAGGCACGGAAGCGCGTAAAGATATGGAGGCCTTTTTTGGTAAAAAGGTTTTTTTAGAAACACATGTTAAGGTAGCAGGCAATTGGCGTAAGGAGAAAAACCGGCTAAGGCAGTTCGGTTATCTTGAATAATCGTTAATGTATTTTTTAAAACAGGAGTTAATGGCAAATATAGTAGCAATAGTAGGCAGGCCCAATGTTGGTAAATCGACATTGTTTAACAGGTTGATTGAAAAAAGGCAGGCCATTATGGATGATGAGTCTGGCGTCACCAGAGATAGACATTATGGCTACGCCGAATGGTGCGGTAAATATTTCACTGTGATTGATACCGGTGGATACGTTACCGGCTCTCAGGATAAATTTGAATCGGAGATAAGAAAACAGGTGAAACTTGCTATTGATGAGTCATCAGCCGTGATTTTTATGGTTGATTGTAAGGACGGGCTTACCGGTTTCGACAAGGAGTTTGCTAATATTCTGCGAACGTCGAAAAAACCTATTTTTCTTACTGCAAACAAAGCGGATACCCCGGAGAAAACGATGCTTTCGTCTGAATTTTACGAATTAGGTTTGGAGGGAGACGTGTTTCCAGTTTCTGCAGAAAACGGTAGTGGCACTGGAGAGTTATTGGATGAATTAGTAAAAACTTTCCCAACGGAGGGGCTGGAAGATCCTGATGCCGGTATTCCAAAAATCGCTATCCTGGGAAGACCCAATGTTGGAAAATCCTCATTCCTGAATGCTTTGCTGGGCACCGAACGCAGTATTGTAACCGATGAAGCCGGCACCACCCGTGATGCCATTCATTCCTATTATAAGATGTTCGGGAAAAATTTTATTCTTATCGATACAGCCGGGGTGCGGAAAAAAGGCAAGGTCAAAGATGATATCGAATTTTACTCCGTACTCCGTTCTTTGAAAGCGCTGGAGGAGTGCGATGTATGCATTATCATTATTGATGCTGAACGAGGAGTCGAAGCTCAGGATGTTAACCTCATCAGCCTCGCTCAACGACAAGGGAAAGGAATGGTAATTATGGTAAATAAATGGGATCTAATAGAAAAGGATTCCAAGACCTCGGAAAAATTCAAAAAAGAAATTCAGGAAAAACTAGCCCCCATTGATTATTTACCGGTCCTTTTCGCCTCTGTCATTAATAAACAGCGAATCTACCAGGTAATGGAAAAAGCGGTCTTCGTCTTCGACAACAAGACCAAAAAAATCCCAACCTCTAAGCTAAACGACACTATCCTTCCCCTCATTGAACGATATCCTCCACCCTCAATAAAAGGCAAAATGGTACAGATAAAATATATAACACAGGTTACTGCACGATTTCCATCGTTTGCATTTTTCTGTAACCTGCCCCAATACGTGCAGGAGTCATATCAACGCTTTTTGGAAAACCGAATCAGGGAAAATTTTGACTTTGAAGGGGTTCCTTTACGACTTATTTTCAGGAAAAAGTAGATATTTTCTTACCTGTGTGTACAAATTTAACCAATCCTCGTATATTTGCGGTGAATTAAAAAAAACCTGTAAACTATGAAAAAATTGATCGCATTATTAATGGTGTGCGGCTTTGCATTGACTTTTGTTGCTTGTGGCGGTGGTTCTCAGAACGAAGCAGATAGCGAAGACTCAACTGCAACTGAAACACCTG
The DNA here is from genome assembly GCA_043722905.1 of Chryseolinea sp. Classification (GTDB taxonomy): domain Bacteria; phylum Bacteroidota; class Bacteroidia; order Cytophagales; family Cyclobacteriaceae; genus Chryseosolibacter. The sequence goes on along the minus strand of JAYSOP010000131.1, from coordinate 712 downwards.
CTATGGAACCAGCTCCTAACGAAGCTGATACCACACAGATGGACACTACTGGAGTTCAATAAATAGTCTGAAAAAAGATTATTTCCCCTGGAAGGCTTTAGATTACTAAAGCCTTTTTTGCTTACTATGAATTCAGAAAAGATTTATTCCATTCTTCAGGATCATCTTCCCTTCCCAGCCCTAAGCTATTGTCATAAGCTTTGGGCGGAAACTCCCTTTGAATTGAAGATTACGAGAACACGTCAGACGAAGGTTGGAGATTTTACGAGTAAAAGAAGTATCGCACATCCTCGAATTACGCTCAATCATGAGCTCAACGTTTTTTTATTTCTGATAACCTATATTCATGAAGTTGCGCACTTGCGTGTACACCTTCAATTTGGCAATCGCGTGGATCCTCATGGTGAAGAATGGAAATCAGGATTTCGCGTGTTGCTGCAACCCATGCTCGACAAAATTGTGTTTCCGGACGATATTTATAAGGAACTACTGAGGCATATGGTGAACCCTAAAGCAAGTTCTTTTGCTGATAGTTCACTTACAAAAGTATTGAGATCCTATGATAGAAATGCTGATCAGTACGCCACACTATCAGACATACCCGAGGGCAGTGTTTTTCATTTTCAGGGACGGTATTTTAAAAAAGGTAAGATCAGAAGAACACGGGTTCTGTGCCATGAAGTGAAGACCAGGCGCCATTACCTTGTACCTG
>JAYSOP010000130.1:0-4715 GCA_043722905.1 Chryseolinea sp. | reverse complement strand
GACGGTAAAACTGAATACTTGAAAAATCTGGTAGGATCACACGCCTGGGAATTAAAAGCAAGTGACATTCAGAACGCAAATGAAATTAAAAATAATTTTATTGAAGTCCATGACTTCATCGTAAATGAAAATATGACTTTGGCGGGAGAAATGATCTACGTGGATCCTTTTATCTCAAGCTCCTATAAAAATAATCCTTTTAAATCTGAGGTGCGGGAATATCCTGTTGATTTTGGAAGTCCGGTGGAAAATACGTTCTTTTTTAAATTAACCCTTCCCGCCAATTATGTCGTAGATGAAATGCCTAAAAGTAAAATCATTCTTATGCCCGACAATGGCGCCAAATACATTTACAATGTCTCACAAAATGGTAACCTGATTACCGTGACGAGCATGTTTCATATTAACAAGAGTTTGTTCACGCAGCTTGAATATCCTTCTTTAAGGGAATTCTATAGTCAGATTGTTGCCAAACAAGCGGAACAAATTGTGCTAAAAAAAAATAGATGAGAGTAATCATAGCTGCCCTTTTAATTTGCACCGCCCATTCACTGGCGGCCAGGGAAATTCCGCGTTATCCAGTTAGTGCCATTCCTGAAAATTTAAAACTGGATGCGTATGCTGTTATTCGGGATGACCACATGGCTTTTACTATCCAGGCCATAAACAACGCTTCCTTGCATGTACATCAAGCAGTGACAATCTTTAATGAAAACGGAAAACATTTTGCCAAAACTGCCGTCTGGTATGACAAGCTCCGAAAAATTACTTCGATGAAAGCGCAGGTTTATGATGCCCAGGGAGTGCTCATTAAAAAACTCAAGCCAAATGAAATAACCGACCATAGTGCGTTTGAGGGACTATACAGCGATAATAGAATGAAGTTCGCCGACCTTACACAAGGCCATTACCCATATACTATCGAAATCGAATATGACGTCGAATATAAATTTCTTTACTTTATCGACGGGTCTGCCATCAATCAACATGAAGACGTCGCTGTACAAAATGCCTCTTATCAATTAAGTTTTCCTGAGCACCTTAAACCCCGATACAAAACCTATAACATCAAACAACAGCCCAAAGAACAAAAAATTAAAGACGTAGTGTCCCTCACATGGACTTTTGAAAATATCGCAGCACAAAAATTTGAAGTCTTTTCTGATATCAAAAACGTAGTCATGCAGATCGAGGCCGCACCCACCCGTTTTGAATTTGAAGGATATGCCGGATCCATGCAATCATGGAATGATTATGGGAAATGGATTGGAACCTTGAATAAGGGAAGAAATAGCGTTCCAGAGGAAACCAAAAAGAAAATAATAGAAATTACTTCAAATCTTAACACTGTTGAAGAGAAAATCAGGACTGTTTATCATTTCCTTCAAAACAAAACCAGATATGTCAGTATACAGTTAGGCATTGGGGGTTATCAGCCATTTGAAGCCTCAGTCGTTGATAAAACAGGCTATGGCGATTGTAAAGCGCTATCGAATTACATGATTTCACTGTTGGAAACGGTTAACATTAAAGGAAATTACGCGCTCATTTTAGGGGGAGAAAATCAAGAAAACCTTGAGGTGGATTTTCCAAGTTCTCAATTTAACCATGCGATTGTGGCGGTGCCCAACGGACCCGATACTGTTTGGCTGGAGTGCACAAGTCAAACAGACCCTTTTGGGTACCAAGGTCGCTTCACAGGCGATAGAAAAGCTCTTCTGATAACAGATCAGGGGGCAACCGTAGTAAATACCACACGCTATCCTACGGAAGTAAATCTTCAAACCACCTCTGCCGACGTTCATTTGGGCCTTACAGGAGACGCGAAAGCAACAGTAAAAACCGTAAATTCAGGTTTGCAATATGAAAATGGCAATCTAAATTTTGTCGTCTCAAAGCCATATGATGACCAGAAAAAATGGCTTCAGCGCCGTATAAAAATTCCAATTTTCGACATTAATTCTTTTGTTATAAAAAACTTTAAGAATAGAATACCCTCCGCAGAAATTACGGCGGAGCTCACCATGAATCGATTCGCAACACTCAGTGGGAAACGTATTTTTTTAACACCGAACATGATGAACCGTAGCACGTTTGTTCCGGAAAAGGTCGAAAAACGTCAAATGCCTATTGTGGTTAAGATGGGCTACATTGAATTCGACACCATTCGTTATCATTTACCTGAAAACATATTTCCGGAATTCTTACCGGCCGATATAAAAATCCAAAACAGGTTTGGTGAATATGAAGCCAGGTTCAAGGTGGAACAGGGAACCCTTGTGTACATCCGAAAGGCAAAAATAAATAAAGGAGAGTTTCCGCCAGAGTCGTACCCCGAGTTGGTCGACTTCTACAGAAACATGAGCAAATCCGATAATACCAAAATTGTTTTTATTAATAAAACTTAGTTTACCTGATAGGTGCGTTGGCTTCCTTTCTCATAATATTATACACGATCTTATCGGCAAGCGAAGGAAACCATTTATTGAGAAATACGATGAATTTTCCTTGCGTCGTTAACACCAACGTTCGCTTGCGCTGAAGGGTAGCCTCATAGATGCGCTCAGCGCACTCCTCTGCCGTCATCATCTTATCCTCATCGCGCGGGGATGCCCCTTGAGCGGAGCCGTCTTGTTTAAGAGACCTCTTTCTGATATTGGAAGCGGTAAATCCCGGACAGGCCGTCAGCACGTGTACACCCCTTTGCGAAAGTTCCACGCGCAGGGATTCAAGAAAACCGTTCAGCGCAAATTTAGAGGCGGAATAACCAGTGCGTCCAGGTAACCCGCGAAATCCCGCGATGGAAGAAACTCCAACCACGCTTCCGCGATTCTTTATTATTTCAGGAAGGCAATATCTGGTCGCATAAAGAACACCGTAAAAGTTTATATCCATCACTTTTTTGATTACTTCAAGATCAACATCTTCAAATAGTGCGCGCATCGAGATGCCCGCATTGTTAATCAAAATGTCTATACGTCCGAACATCTTCACGGCTTCATCAGCCATCTTCTCATTGTCAGCCGCAATAGTTACATCGGCAATCACAGCATGAATAGTAACCCCCTTTGTGCGAAGATGAGCCTGCGTTACTTCGAGTGCCTCCCGGTCCCTACCGGTAATTAAAATTTTAGAACCCTTTCTTCCAAATTCATATGCCAGTGCTTTGCCGATGCCCGACGACCCTCCTGTAATAACGACAACTTTATCCTTCATGAATCAAAAATAACAATACTTGACTAACTTGCCGCCGTAAGTATTATAGCATGTTTTTTATCCGGCTCCTCTCCAGGTTACCCTTGGCTATTCTGTATGTGTTCTCTGACTTTCTCTTCCTGGTCAGCTTTTATCTTGTCAGGTACAGGAGACGTTTGGTAAAAAAGAATCTAAAACAATCCTTTCCGGGAAAAGACGAAAAAGAACTTCAAGAAATCGAAAAGGAATTTTACGAAAACCTTTGTGACTACGCTGTCGAAATGCTGAAGCTGGTTACCATGTCGAAAGAAGAGTTGAGCCGCCGAATGGTATTCAAAAATCCGGAAATTCTGGAAGGATTTAAAAAGGCTAACCAATCCATCCTGTTCCTGGCGTCGCACCAATTCAATTGGGAATGGATTCTGGTTTCGGCAAGTATAAACTTCCCCATGGAAATCGATTTTGTTTACCAGCCCATCAATAACAAGTTTTTTGACAAAGTCACACTTTACATTCGCACCCGATTTGGTGCCTATCCCATAAAGCGAGACGAGGTTGCAAGAGAACTTGTTAAAAGAAAACACATCGTTCGGGGACTGGCAAGTGTAGCCGATCAATACCCTGGTTACGGGCATGACAAAAAATTCATCACACAGTTTCTGAATCAGGAGACAGCTTTTTTTATGGGAACAAATCAACTTGCGCTGTTAACACAGTATCCCGCATTGTATTATCCGATGAGAAAAGTTAAAAGGGGATACTATGAAGCCTACCCGGTAATTATTGCCTCACCACCCTATGGAAAAACAAGCGAAGCAGTAATCGAGAATTATGTAAGAGTAGTGGAAAAAGTAATTGAGAATCATCCTTCAGGCTGGCTATGGTCGCATAACCGCTGGAAAAAAAGACACGTTAAGAAAAGTTGACAGTTGACAATTAAGCAAATTGAAAACACCATGGTTTACAGTTTCCCGGTCAATTTCTATTCGTGCCTCCTCAAAAAAGCAACCGTTAAAGATCAAAAAAGATTTGTGCGGCCAAACCACCAATACATCAAAATGTTCCTAGGTAAGCATCTGTAGTATATCGTCTTTTGTTAACTGCTTCATGAAGCTCTCTTCGGTAGTAATTAATTCCTGGGTAAGCCGCATCTTTTTTTGTTGAAGGGTGAGTATCTTTTCCTCTACCGTGTTTCGGGTAATGAATTTATAGGTAAAAACTTTTCTTTTTTGCCCGATCCGATGGGCGCGGTCAATCGCTTGCGCTTCAACTGCGGGGTTCCACCATGGATCTAAAATAAAAACGTAATCGGCCTCGGTAAGATTTAAGCCTAACCCACCCGCCTTTATAGATATTAAAAAAACTTTTAGTTGAGTTTCGCGGTTAAATCTTTCTACCTGGTCTTTGCGGTCAGTACTGGAACCATCAAGGTAGGCGAAATCGATCTTGTTATTTTTAAGGTATTCCCGCACAAGATCCAAATGCTTTACAAACTGACTAAAAACCAAAACTTTATGGCC
>JAYSOP010000129.1:0-7082 GCA_043722905.1 Chryseolinea sp. | reverse complement strand
TAACCTCTATCGTTGACAATACCTCGCAGCGGTACATATGCCGCATTTACCCCTTGCTTAAAATCGGCCTCTTTTTTAAAGAAAGTAACCGAACTCAATGCAGTTTCTGGGATGATGGTCAAAAATTCATCCTGGCAGCTTATAAACACAAAGGTCAAAAGCCCTATAAATAAGATTTTCTTTTTCATTATGATAAAATAAAGAAGTTATGATTTATTTGAACATCGTATTGTTAAAAATTCAGATTTACACCAATGGTGTAGGTACGTGGAACGGGGTAATTGGAAAGGTCTACTCCCTGACTCAAATTACCACCATCGCCTTGTCCATTCCCTTGTGCACTGGTCTCCGGATTAGGTCCACCCCAATATTTTGTGAACACGAAGGCTTGCTGAACCGCAGCATAGATACGGGCTGATTTAAAAATTCTATTAGCACCATTTATACTATATCCGAGCGTGATATTCTTAATAGTGAAAAAAGAAGCATCCGCTATGAAACGACTGTTCATCCAATCTCTTTCGATACCCGTTACATTTCCTCCCCCTACTGTAGTACCATAAAATCCTTTTCCTGGATTCTCTTCTGACCGGAAGCGATATTGCACTTCCTTCACCAAATTGAAAACGCCATCCAGGTTCGCCGTGCTGTATAAATGGCGCACCAGAAGTTGATTGCCATGCGATCCGGATGCTACTACCGTAAAATCAAAATTCCCGTAGTTCATCGTGTTGGTGATTCCATAAGTGAACTTTGGAAAAGGGTTACCAATAATAACACGATCGTCCATATCCCCACCGTTGGTGATTATTCCATCCCCATTCTGATCCGTCAATTTTATACTTCCGATAGTAGATCGGCCAGGTACTTGCGCATTATTAGCAAGGTCTGCCGCATTCAGGTACACCCCCTGAGCCACGTGACCATAGAACTGTCCAAATGGTTCGCCCACTCTTGTAATATGGAACGTACCGTAAACTCTGTTAATGCCATCCGCAAGTGCAACTACTTCATTCCGATTGAAGGAAATGTTTGCATTAGTAGTCCACCGAAATTTTCCCGTTGTGTTGAGCGTAGTCAGAGAAAATTCGTGTCCCCAAAACTTAATCTCACCAATGTTGTCATTGTAATTGCCGAATCCCGATTCTTGCGGTACCTGTACACTGTACAGTAAATTGGTTGTATTCTTTACATAATAATCATAAATGAATTGAACCCGGTCGTTGAATAACCCCAGATCCATACCGATATCAAATTGCTTGGTGGTTTCCCATCCTAAATTGGGATTTGCCAATGAAGTGATCACCGCACCGGGGGCTACGGCATTGCCAAAAACCGCATTTACGGTATTATTTATGAGCGCATATTGGGTGTAATTACCAATGTTGTTGTTTCCTGTTACCCCGTAGCTGGCCCTGATTTTTGCAAAAGATATTTTCGGGATACTAGTAAAGAAACTCTCATCTGAAATCACCCAACCAACGGATGCAGATGGGAACGTACCCCAGCGATTTTGAGATCCGAAGCGGGAAGAACCATCACTGCGAACCGCGGCAGTTAACAAATATTTTCCTTTGTAATTATAAGTAAGTCTCGATAAAAATGACGTAAGGCTCCATTCCTCCACGCCACTATTTGTGGCCCCCCGATTTATGTTGATAGCACCCTGAATGGTAGGTAGTCTGTCATCGGCATAGGTATCCGCCTGAATCCTCGTCCTATCCCTGCGAAACCGCTGACTGGTGAAGCCTCCCAAAAGCTCAAAATTATGATCCTTAATACTCCTGGAATAAGTCGCCAGGTTTTCGTTTAACCACGAAAAATCTTCGATATTCTCTCTGATCGAAACTGCCGTCGTCGGAAGGGGTACATTGATACTGCTGGTGGCTGTGGAGGGGTTGAAAAAGAAAAATTTTGAATTTAAGAGTTCCGCATTAAACGTAGATTTCAATACCAATCCCTTAATAGGTCTGTATTCCACGAAGGCATTCGACAGAAGATTTACGGATTTGGTTTCGTTAATCAATTCATCCGCTGCCCTTACCCAGTTGGCGTAGGCAAAGATATTGCCCGTATTACCGGGGAATCTGTTAAACGAGGTTAATTGGCCATTTTCCTCATAAATGGGCATGATAGGCCAGGTGTGCAATGCGTTAAAAAGAATTCCTGTTCCCCTGTCCCCGTCGGTCCGAGGCGTGTTGTCGTAGACATAAGAGGGAGCGATGTTGAACCCGATTTTAACTTTTTCTGAAACCTCATAATTGGTATTCATACGGAGCGAATATCTTTTGTATTCGTTGTTCAACACTACTCCCTGCTGATTAAATACACCGGCAACAATAGCAGTATTCACCTTTTCTTTATTGGATGTGATGGTCAGATTGTAGCTCTGAACGGGAGCTCTTCTCAACAAAGCATCATACCAGTCATTGTTCTTACCTTCATAAGACGAAGGATCCAGAAACACATCGGGAACAACCTGGCCGGCATCTTCGTAGTACTCTTTTTTGAACTGCACAAATTCCACGGCATCCATCATTTCGATCCTGCCTTTCACCGGCACTTGTTGTATTCCGGTAAAGGCGTTAAAGCTGACATTGGTTTGTCCGGTCTTTCCTTTTTTGGTGGTAATCAACACCACCCCGTTAGCGGCACGGGATCCATACAAAGAGGTAGAAGCCGCGTCCTTTAGCACAGTTATGTCTTCTATCTCGTCGGGGTTAATCGCACCAATATTGCCTGTAATGGGAAATCCGTCAATCACATAGAGGGGATCGCTGCCTCCTGAGACAGACAACTGTCCACGGATCCTGACGGTCATTCCCTGGCCCGGCTTACCGGTGGTTTGATTTATTTGAACGCCCGCTAAGCGTCCTTGTAGCTTTTGATTAATTTGAGAAACAGGGATATCCTTTAAATCTTTGCTCGTGACAGTCTGCACGGATCCCGTTATTTCTTTTTTCAACTGACTTCCATATCCCACTACGACAATTTCCTGCAAACTCTGAACATCCGCTTCCAGGGTCAAATTAATCTCCGATCTTCCGGCCACAGCAACCTCCTGGGTGGAATATCCAATAGAGGAAAACACCAAAATGTCATTTTCATCGACCGATAAAGTATAATTCCCATTGACATCGGTGACTGCGCCAGTAGTCGTATTTTTAACCAAAATGTTTACACCTGGTATAGGATTGCCATCTTCAGATGCAGAAACTCTACCCGCAATGGTCTTGACTTGAGCATACCCATAATTCATAAAGGAAAGGGTAATAATGAAAAGCAGCAAGCGCTTTAAAATATGGTAATTGTGTTTCATAGATGTAGGTTATAGATTTGGTTTAAGGTATATATGTGGTCAAAGAATTTAAAATTCTAATTGGAATTCCGGCTTTCAGCAGAGAAGTTACAGTGCTTAATTATAGGCTGTATCCTGTACTATCCCGTTTGCGGAATCGAAATAGATTATTTGTTTAATTTTACAGGAAGGAAAATAGTGAATGGAAATTTTAAAAAGAATTCGAATCGACAGCGAATCGCGTATCCCTAAATACCGTCAAATAGTCAATATAATTACCGAAGACATTGAAAAAGGCATTTTAACTGTAGGACAAAAGGTGCCCTCAATAAATGAGATCAGTGAGGACTCATATCTTTCAAGGGATACGGTCGAAAAAGCCTACAATTATTTAAAAGAAAAACAGATCATTGTTTCAGCAAAAGGTAAGGGCTATTATGTAGCAAGAACAATTCTCCCATCCAGAATTAATGTGCTTTTCCTGATGAATAAACTCAGTTCTTATAAGCTCCAAATCTATAATTCATTTGTTAACAGCATGGGCAGCAATGCCCAGATAGACCTGAGTATTTATTATTGTGACCCAAAGCTTTTTTTAAATACACTTCAGGAAAATACAGGCAGGTATGACTACTATATTGTTATGCCACATTTTAAAGATGAAAACCTGACCCACCAAAGCACCAATGTGAAGGTATTGGAAGCCTTGCGGAAAATTCCGGAAGATAAATTGATCCTTGTCGATAATTATCTGCCTGATTTAAAAAAAAATATAGCGTCCGTTTACCAGGATTTCAAAACGGATATTTATGACGCTTTAACAGAAGCGCGGGTAATTCTTGACCGTTATGATAAATTAATTCTCGTTTATCCTCAGAAAACGGTCTATCCTTATCCACTGGAAATTCTGCACGGTTTCCAAAAATTCTGCAGGGATTCAGGTTTTAGTTTCGAAGTACTGGAAGAGATCTACAATGACATGGAACTTCAGGCTAAAGACGCCTATATCATAATCGAAGAATCTGACCTGGTTAACCTGGTAAAACAAGCACGTGATAAAAATTTCAAACTTGGAAAAGATATTGGTATCATTTCCTACAATGACACTCCCTTAAAAGACCTTTTGGGCATAACCGTTATTTCCACCGATTTTAAGTTGATGGGCGAAACCGCTGCCAATCTGATATTGAAAAAGAAAAAAGAAGTTGTTAAAAACGTTTTTAGATTTATTAATAGAAATTCAGTTTAACTGTTTACAAATCTATTTTTCAGATTCTGTACAGCTATTTAGGGGCTAAGGCAGTTGTGATATGAAATTTTGTGCCCCACTAATCATAAGGGACTCATCTGGTCAAGTTTCTTCATCATTTAATTTAACCCTTTAAACATGACAGTACATGACAGGAAAGGCAGAAACTTGTTTTAAAATTGATTTCTCAAATTTTTATTAAAGAACTTTATTCATGGTAATTCTGGGAGTGATTTTTCACTTTCTCGGGGGGTTTGCCTCTGGTAGCTTTTACATGGCCTTTAAGAAGGTAAAAGTCTGGGCGTGGGAGAGTTACTGGCTGATCGGAGGATTATTCTCCTGGTTAATTGTTCCACCACTCGCAGCATCCCTGACACTTCCTGGTTTTGAGGACATCATAAAGCAAACACCTACCAGTGTATTAAGCTGGACTTACACAATGGGTGTGCTCTGGGGTATTGGCGGCTTAACCTACGGGCTTGGAATACGCTTTCTTGGAATGTCTTTGGGTAATTCGGTCATCCTCGGGTATTGCGCGGCTTTTGGATCTTTAATCCCACCCATTTATTACAACTATTTTCCGCAGGACGGTAAGATTTCCTTTACGTACATGATGTCCACAGACGGCGGCAGAATGGTTCTTTTAGGAGTAATCGTTTGTCTGGTTGGAATTTTTATTTGCGGCCGGGCCGGAGTTCTAAAAGAAAAGGACCTTTCTGATGATCAGAAAAAGAAAACCATTGCAGAATTCAGTCTTGTAAAGGGTCTGATCGTTGCCACCATATCCGGAATATTAAGTGCCTGTTTCAACTTTGGTATTGAAGCCGGAAAACCCATGGCCGAAGCGGCAGTTCAACATGGGTATAATCCACTTTTCCAGAACAACGTTACTTACGTGGTGCTCCTTTGGGGGGGCCTAACGACAAATTTTATATGGTGCATTGCCCTGAATGCAAAAAATAAAACTTTCCACGATTATACCAATAGACAAACACCGTTGGCAAGAAATTATATTTTTTCAGCCCTTGCTGGCACAACCTGGTTTTTTCAATTCTTTTTTTACGGAATGGGAGAAAGCAAATTGGGAAACGGAGCCAGCTCATGGATCCTGCACATGGCTTTTATTATTCTTGTTTCAAACATGTGGGGCATTTTCCTGAATGAATGGAAAGGTGTGAGCACTCGAACTCGCAGTACAATTACGATTGGAATCATTACGATATTGCTCTCGGTCGTTCTGGTAGGATACGGAAATTCGCTTACGACTTAATTTAAATTTAAATATTGCATTATGCCTGCTATCTCTGTTGCAAAATTCAAACACGTCAGCTACTTGTGGGACGAAAAAAAAGCCGCTGAATTAAAAGGTGACGAAGTCGGACTGTTAATCTATCGTTCAAATCTTTTAGGCGCCGATCTCCGGCTAACCAATTATGGAGGAGGCAATACATCTTGTAAAGCGATGGCAAAAGATCCTTTAACAGGGAACGAAACTGAAGTGATGTGGGTGAAAGGTTCTGGTGGAGATATCGGCACCCTAAAAAAGAGTGGATTGGCCGCCCTCTACGTTGACCGGTTGCAAAGCCTGCAGAGGATTTACCGGGGCCTGCAGTATGAGGATGAAATGGTAGAATTGTTCAATCACTGTATTTACGATTTAAATTCAAAAGCGCCATCCATTGATACTGCCCTCCATGGCTTTCTCCCGTATAAACACATTGATCACTTGCATCCTGATGCAGCCATTGCCATTGCCGCAGCCAAGGATGGTAAGCGCATAACCCATGAGTTATTTAGTGGAACAATAGGTTGGGTTGAATGGCAGCGCCCGGGTTTTGATCTTGGGCTAAAACTTCGTCAATGCGTGGAAGAAACGCCAGGCATCCGTGGTATTATGCTGGGCTCGCACGGTCTGTTTACATGGGGAGACACCGCCTATGAAAGCTATGTCAACACCCTCGAAGTGGTAGAGCAATGCGCAGCCTATCTTGAAGAAAATTATGGTAAAAGAAGGCCGGTATTCGGAGGCGCCAAAATTCAAAGTATTGAGAAATCGGATAGACTTCAGCAGGCAGCTGCGCTAGCCCCGGTGTTGCGTGGCTTTTGTTCCAGTCAGACCCGGATGATCGGAAACTTTACGGACGATGACCGGGTGCTTGAGTTTGTTAATTCAAAAGATCTTGACCGGCTCGCGCCGATGGGCACCAGTTGCCCAGATCATTTTCTGCGGACGAAAATAAGTCCTTTGGTTCTGGATCTGAAACCCGCTGAAAATCTATCCGATGTGAAGGCATTGAAAGAAAAACTGACACCTGCATTTGAAGGATACCGAAAATTATATAGCGCCTACTACGAAAAATGCAAGCATACTAACAGTCCGGCTATACGCGATGCCAACCCTGTTGTGATCTTGTACCCGGGGGTAGGGATGTTCACATTTGCAAAAGATAAACAAACAGCGCGCGTAGCCGCTGAGTTTTATATCAATGCCATCAATGTAATGAAAGGGGCGGAAGCTGTGTCGGAATATACTTC
>JAYSOP010000128.1:0-5754 GCA_043722905.1 Chryseolinea sp. | reverse complement strand
TGTCAGTGGGGCAAAGACAGTTAATTTCTTTCATCCGTGCGATGGTTTACAACCCGAAGATATTGATTTTGGATGAAGCCACTTCTTCAGTTGACAGTGAAACGGAGGAGATGATTCAGCAGGCCATCAGTAAAATGATGAAGGGTCGTACCTCTGTAGTGATTGCGCATCGCCTGTCTACCATTCAAAAAGCGGACAAAATTATTGTCCTTGACCACGGTGAAGTCAAAGAACAGGGTCGCCATGAACAGTTGCTTTCCACAGACGGCTTCTATGCGCATCTCCACAAAATGCAGTATAAAGAGTTCGTCGGATAGATGCTTCGACTAAAAGTGTCTGGTAATCAGATGCCTGACGTTTAAAGTTGTATCTTTACGTTGCATGCGCGTGTCAAAAATGCTCTTTGTTACGTTTACCTGCCTGGTGGCTTTCGAGTGCGTTTACGCGCAGCGCTCAAACGGCATATCAAAATCCCGTCACCATTACAGCACGCCTAAAATACGGGGGAATCAGGCTAAAATAATTTGTCCAACTTTTGACAAAAGTAAATATCCCCTTCATGGACTGGGTTTTAAACTAGGTGACCCATTTGCGATCACTTATAAATATTATCCCGGCAAAAGAGTTTCTTTTGCCGTTGATTTTGGTATGGCCGCCAGTGGCTTGTATAATCATTATTTTCGCGAGAAATTTAATTTTTACGTGAGGGCTGACACGTTTCCTTCCAATGAGTCATCGATGTCTTACCTCACCCACAGAGTTAAGTCTGATCTGATTGGCGAGTTTAAAGTACTTTATCATATCGACGCCAAAAAAATTTCAGAAGGGTTTCAGGCATATGCAGGTATCGGGTGGGAGTGGAAGCGCACACAATTGAAATACAATTATGTGTATAACCAGGCGAACAATGATCCCGCAACGGAAGACCCTATTGGAACCTTTGAGCGCAACAGGGTGACTATGGGTCCGCAATTCGTTGCCGGGATTGAATATGCTTATTTCCCGATACCGATCTCAGCGTTTATGGAAGTTGAATTCTTCACCGATGTCCAGGCCGATCCCGGATGGCAACGCTTCGAGGGCGGCGTCGGCCTCCGATATATATTCTAATCGCTCATTCTTTCTGCTTTAAGCTTTCGGCTTTACGCTCCTAAGCCTCTTCCATCTGGCCCTGCTTTTCGAACAGATCGCGATACATGCCTTCTCGCTCAATAAGGGATTCGTGCGTGCCGGCGTCAACGATTTTGCCATCGGATATTACCACTATTTTATTGGCGAGTTTTGCGGAAGAAACGCGATGGGAAATGATGATCGTAGTGCGGCCTTGCATGATTCGTTTAAGGCTGTTTAGAATCGTATTTTCCGTCTTGGTGTCAACAGCCGAAAGGGCGTCATCGAGCATCAATATTTTTGGTTCGCGTACCAACGCCCGGGCTATAGAAACCCTTTGTTTTTGGCCGCCGGAAAGACTAATGCCCCTTTCCCCGATACGGGTTTCGAAACCTTGCGGAAATGCCCGGATGTTGTCGTAAACGTCAGCATCTTTCGCGGCCTGAAAAATCTTTACCTCATCCTGTATGTCGATGCCAAATCCTATGTTGTTATAGATGGTATCGCTGAAAAGGAAAACATCCTGAGGAACGTAACCGATTTGACTTCTTAAGACGGTCAGATTGTAATGACTAATGGGAATATCGTCAATCAATATTTCTCCTTCCCTCACATCAAACAATCTGGAGACCAAATTGGATATGGTGCTTTTTCCGGAGCCGGTCGTTCCTATTATCGCAAGCGACTCACCTGGGTTAACCGAAAAAGAGATATCTTTTAATGCTTTTATACCGGTGTCAGGATAAATAAAACTTACATTTTTAAATTCAATTTTCCCCTGGATTTCACGCGCAATATTCTTTTCTGAAACGATGGTGGAGGTTGTACGCAAAAATTCATTGATTCGCTTTTGTGACGCTTCGGCGCGCTGTACCAGGCTGCTGGTCCATCCCAATGAAGTGACAGGCCAGGTAAGCAGGTTTACGTAGATGATAAATTCCGCAATGTTCCCCAGGGTGAGGTTGCCATTGATGACTTGCATGCTTCCGGCGTAGACGGTAAGGATCGTGCTGAGCCCAACTAATCCCATAATAAGCGGGTAAAAAAGTGACTGCACGATGGTGAGTTTCATCGACTGCTGCATATACCCATTACTTTCCTCATTAAATTTGCCGATCGATTCTGTTTCCCTGTTAAAGGATTTTAAAACCCGTATACCGCTGAAGGCTTCCTGAACGAAAGTTGATAATCGTGACTGGCTTTTTTGAATTTCTTCTGACCTCCTTTCAATTTTGTTATTAACAAAAAAAATACTGAGCGATAACAATGGTAATGGGCTTAAGGCATACCATGTTAAAGTATCATTGATGTAAAACATGTAGGGGATGAGCATAAAAAAGAGCGTAAACAGTGTCAGTCCGTACATGATTGCGGGTCCGAGATACATCCGCACACGGCTCACGTCTTCTGAAATCCGATTCATAATATCCCCCGTGTTATTCCGGCGGTAAAAACTTAACGGAAGGTTTTGGTAGTGTGCGAAAATTTCATTTTTAAGATCGTACTCAATGTGTCTGGACATAACGATCAGTGTTTGCCGAACGAAATAGAGAAATATACCCCGTAAAAAAGCCATCACTAATATTAGTCCCGCATAGATTAATATCCCGAAGGCGAACACATGAAAGAAATTCTCCTGGAGATTAATGTTATAAAATGATTGGTAGATCTGAATGTTATCTACCACAAGGTCAATGGAATGTCTTACCAGCTGTGCAGGAATAATTTGAAAGGCATTGGAGATAATGACGAAAAATGTACCGAAGAGCAAATGCCATTTGTATTTAAGAAGGTACTTATTGAGATACTTAAGTTCTTTCATCGATCATTTAATTCTGTTCCACCATTTATAACCGCCTGCAAATCAACTATAAAAAATGGTTTAAGCAGGGCATGTTTCTATAATATTTGGCTGTCATATTCTAAAACGGAATTTACTTCCAATAGTTTATGCAAACGTTTGAAACAGGTAATTTTGACCGACTTGATTATCCATGCGCTTCAAAAGCGCGGATAAAGTTGGAAACTTAAAATCATATTATGAAAATCAAAGCACTGGAGTCAGTAGAGGAGGTGGGACTTTTCGGAACATTGGCAGACATGGGTCACGAACAGGTTGTTTTTTGTCATGATCATGCTACTGGCTTGAAAGCGATCATTGCCATTCACAGTACGGTGTTAGGTCCGGCCCTGGGAGGAACGAGGATGTGGAATTACCGATCTGAGCAGCAAGCTTTAACGGATGTATTGCGATTATCGAGGGGTATGACTTTTAAGGCAGCGATATCCGGCTTGAACCTGGGCGGCGGAAAAGCTGTCATCATCGGAAACGCAACTACCCAAAAGACGGAAGCTTTTCTCAGGCGGTTTGGCAAATTCGTCAACAGTCTTAACGGTAAGTATATTACGGCGGAGGATGTGAATATGAAAACGGCCGATATGGAATTTATTCATATGGAAACGAAACACGTAACAGGTCTTCCTGAATCTATGGGAGGTGGGGGCGATCCCTCACCGATCACTGCTTATGGCGTATACATGGGTATGAAAGCAACGGCCAAAAAGGTTTATGGCAACGATAGCCTTACCGGTAAAAGGGTCGCAGTGCAGGGAGTAGGACAGGTCGGAAAACATCTGGCTGAGTATCTTGTGAAAGAAAGGGCGGAAGTTTTTGTTTGTGATTTTGATGCAGAACGGGTAAAGGCAATCGCGAAGAACCCGGGTATTACAGCCATTGACGAGAATGACATCTATGATCTTGAGATGGATATTTATGCCCCATGTGCGTTGGGAGCAACCATAAATGACGAGACAATAAGTCGATTAAAATGTAATATAATTGCCGGGGCAGCCAACAATCAACTGGAAGATGAGGAAAAGCACGGGTATATGCTCAGGGACAGAAGCATTGCCTACGGCCCCGACTTCCTGATCAATGCCGGTGGGTTGATTAATGTTTATCACGAGTATCTCGGAAATTACAACCGCAAGCGAGTCCTTGAACAAGCGGAAAAAATTTATGAAACCTGCTTCAATATCTTAAGGCTCGCGGATGCGGAAAAAATATCCAGCCAGGAGGCCGCCATAAAGCTTTCTGAAAGGCGGATTCTTGAAATCGGCCGAATTGGCATAACCCGGTGATGGTTTAAAAGTTTCAATCTGGCTCTTAATCAACACGGTTTACCCATTAATTAAATAGTAAAATTATTATGTGCATCCTGTTAGTGAAATTCCTGACAGGATGTTTATTTTTGTGGCCAATCCCAATATAAATCGTTCTTTAACATGCTGAACAGAAGGAGCCTTCGAATTAAAGTAATGCAAAGTCTTTTTGCTTTGCAGCAATGCAAGGATGCCACTTATGAATTATGCCTTGAAAAAATAGGTGATGCCTTTTCACCAGACCTGAACTCGATGGAAGTTCAGGATAAACCGATGCTTCAGCTGCAAAAGAAACAAGGCGTTAAACTTTTTGAGAAGGCATTTGCAGACGGGTTATCAATCGTCGAACATGAAGATGACCGGATTGTTAAAACTGTTCAGGTGGAGCTGAGGTTTTACAAGGATCAGGTTAAAAAGGACACCGAATTTTTCCGTAAGAATCTCGTCATTGACGTCGAAAAAATCTACGATCATTATATCGCCACTTTAAGCCTGGTGGCCGCTTTTTCGGATCTGGCAGAAGCGGATAAAAAGGTGAGTCATAAAAATTTTGTTAATAACGCCTGGATTAAGGCCTTAAAAAACAGCGAGGCGCTGAAAAAAGATGCCCTGCGACTGGGTCGTCATTGGAAGAATAATACTGAGCAGGTGCGCCATTGGTTTCGCGATGTTGTGCGGCAGGAAAATGAATATCAGAATTATCTTGACCGGAAAAGCCCTTCCCTGGATGATCAAAAAAAGTTCATTAATCATCTATTCAAAAAAGTGATTCTGGGCAAAACGGTGATTAATGATTTTTTTGAAGAAGAAGTCCTGCGATGGGCTGAGGACCGGGACATTGTGAAGGCCCTTGTGGAAAAAACGGTAAAATCATTTGAACCTGAAACCCAAAAAGATATCGCCTTGCACATGCTGTCCTTAAATTGGGAGGATGATAAACAATTTATTGAGCTCCTCTTTCAGACATCCACTAGTTTAAAGCCGCATCATCGGGAATTAATTTCAAATAATACACGCAACTGGGAAGTGGACCGGTTGCCGTTAACCGATCGGATCATACTCGAAATGGCGATTGCCGAATTATTAAGCTTTCCCAACATCCCGGTAAAAGTGACGATAAACGAATATATAGAGTTAGCCAAAACCTACAGCACCCCAAAAAGCCGAACATTCATCAACGGCATTCTGGATGTTATTGCCAAGGAGCTCAAGGAATTGGGGGAAATTAAAAAAAGCGGAAGGGGCCTGATTGATAATAAATAAGGTTTAGCGCTTATATTTGTTAAAAACTGTTAAAATTCTGAATTTTCGTCGTTACGATAATAATTTTGCAAGGCTATGAGCACAAAGGGAGGAAATACGCTGCTGGCATTTTTAGTTGGAGCAGCCACAGGTGCAATTTTAGGCATCTTATATGCGCCTGACAAAGGCTCTAGTACGCGGGAAAAGTTGTCTTTTCAACTTGATAAATATCGGAAGATG
>JAYSOP010000127.1:0-5159 GCA_043722905.1 Chryseolinea sp. | reverse complement strand
CATCGGGATGTTAAGCTCATTGATTTCACCGGAAATTCCGTTTTTGGAAGTTATCTGGAAACCTTACAGGGCAAAACCGTCTTTACAGAAAAGACCGGGGTCAACTCTGTCATTATGGATTCCGTTGCGGATGTGGATAAGGTGGCCGCTAACCTGGCTTTTTCCCTTACCCTATACAGCGGGCAGATGTGTACCGCACCTCAGAATATCTTTATTCCCGAAACCGGAATTAAACATCCAGCAGGTGTTTTATCCTTTGATGAATTTGCCCAAAAACTGGCAGACAATATTACCTCTCTGGTTGACAACCCCAAAGCAGGACCGTTTGTGCTTGGCGCCATTCAAAGCAAAAAAACCTTTGACCGCGTGACTGAGGCTGAGAAAATTCCAGGTAAAGTCTGGTTGAAGTCACGTTCACTGGAAAATCCAATGTTTAAAAATGCGCGCATATTGACACCGTTGCTTATCGAAGTCTCTGCCTCGGACAAGAGCATTTTTGGAAAAGAATTATTCGGGCCCATTGCCTTACTAATTAAAACAAAGAGTACGGATCAGTCGATCGCATTAGCCCAGGAAATGGCAATCGATCACGGGGCTATTTCCTGCGGTGCGTACACCACAGATGAAATCGTAAAAGAAAAAATTTCCGATGAAATGGCTATGGCTGCGACGCCGGTTTCTTTCAATCTTACCGGTGGTATTTATATGAATCAGAACGCAGCGTTCTCAGATTTTCATGTCACTGGCGGAAATCCTTCAGGCAACGCATCGTTTACAAACCCGGAATATGTTTCCCGGCGTTTTACGTGGGTTGGTCACAGAGAACCCGCTAAGATTTGATTCAAGTAATGCTTGATTAATCCCTAATCACCAAATCGATTTTAATGTCCACATCGAAACAGTGGTGCTTGCCTCGCCATTGATGGCGAATAATTCAATACTACTTGGGTTTTTGGTGGGAAATACCTGATTGGTTATCACGCTTTCCCCATCGTTAATAAAAACTTCTACAATCGAGTGATCGATGAACACGTGTAACTTGAGTTTGCCGTCGATCAGTTCCGCGGGTGCGCTTTCGATGCTTCCGAAATCCGGATGAAAAGTGGTATTGCCTGATCGGTTTCTCTGGAAAGAAACCATTTTACTTGCACGATCGTAGGCGATCACTGTTTCCTCATTGGTCCCTTTGAAGATTTTCAATCCGAATTGCTTGGCGCCTCCACCCGTAAATTCATATTCAATTTCTATGGCTGCGTTTTCCGAAAGATTGAAGGCTGAAATATTTTCAATTTTACTCTCCCTTAGCGTATCGAGTTCCTGAATAGGCCTCTGGTTGATTCTGTAACCTTGTGGTGTCTTATTGAATGCAATTTCGCGAGGCAAAGCCATAGCGCTCCGCCAGGGATGTGTGGGTATAGTCTGTCCGTAAGCCCAGTTATTGGCCCAGCCGATTAAAATATTTCTGCCATCAGTTTTGGGCATATTGTTAAAAGTAATACCGGCATAAAAGTCCTTTCCGTTATCAAGGTAGAGCGGATACTGGCCCGGATGGTCGGGGATAAAAGATTGGCCGTCAAAGTCGCCAACAAAATATTGCATGCCCACAAAGTTTTTCCGTTGCGGATGGGAGGCTGAAATAATTAAAGCCCATTTCTTTTTTTCAGGCTCATTGATTACTGAAAGTTCAACGAGGTCGGGGCATTCCCATATTTTTGTGGTGTCACCCAGCGGCCCAAACGAGCTTAAGAATTTCCATTGTTTCAGGTCTTGAGATGAGTAGAATTGTGTTTGAAATTTGTTTGGGATCACTACAGCCATGACCCATTTATTTCCAGGCTCATACCAAAAAACCTTGGGATCGCGGAAATCCTTCAGGTTAATATCCAGGACCGGATTATTTTCATAACGTGTAAAGGTTTGTCCACCATCTTTGCTGTAGGCCAGGCTTTGATGTTGTTTTATTTGATCGAATCCCTGATACACATGAGAAGTATAAATAGCTACAAGGCCAGTAGAATCTTCTCCAAAAAAGCCTGTCGAATTGTTTTTGTCTACAACAGCGCTTCCTGAAAAAACCATGGTGCTATCACCCCTGTGGTCTACATATTCTGCGATAGCCACCGGCAAATGGTCCCAATGCAACAAGTCCTTACTTACCGCGTGCCCCCAACTCATGTGGCCCCAGGTGTTTCCCAGCGGATTGTATTGATAAAACATATGGTATTCTCCTTTGTGAAACAACAGTCCGTTCGGATCATTCATCCAGTTTTTAGCAGGCGTGAAATGAAACCGGGGTCTGTAATTTTCTTTATAGGAAATTATCGTAGAATCACGCGTGTGAATTTCCTTTGGTTGGTTTGGTGCGCAATTCAATATGGTCGATGCGAGGCCAAAAAAAAGTATTAACCGGTAAAGCATTTTTCCTTGATTTAAGAACAAGGTTACACCTATTGAGTTGATGGAGCAACTTTTCGCTCCGCAAAAAAGGTATTGCGGGATATAGACCGATGGGAGCATCTTTTGGCGGGCTCAATGGCTAGTAAGATTCTGAGAACTTTTTTACCTGCGGCTTTTTAAAAAAACCATAGTTTGACTGCCATCGCCAATATTGACGCGATCATCACCCTTTTTATCCATACCTCTCCTTTGTCCACGCTCCAACGGCTGGCATACCAGCCGCCTAAGGCATGACCGATCGCCAGGATGCCGCCTGTGGCCCAGTGGATTTTACCTTCAAGGGCAAATATAAGGACCGAGACCGCTGTATAAACAATGGCAGAAAATACTTTTATATAGTTACTGGTGATCAGGTTAAGATTATTGACAAGGCTCAACACCGCTAAAATCAAAAATCCGATTCCGGCCTGTACGAATCCCCCGTAAATACCCAGGAAGAAAAAACATATCGACCCAATAATTTGGCTTTTCCGTGTTAAAATTTCGGGTCCTTTGGATTTCCACGGATCGAATACAATGAAGAAAACGGAAACGATCATTACGCCCACAAAAATTTTATTGAAGGCTTCATCTTTAATCCGTGACGCCAGGATGGCGCCAATCACACCTCCACCTAATGTTGACAAACCCAAATATAAACTGTATGGCCATGGTAACGCGACCTTTTTACTGTGAAAGCCTCCTGCAGCGAAAATATTCTGGAAAAGGATGGCTACCCGACTCGTGGCATTGGCGGATGTAATGGGTAGCCCAATAAATGTTAAAATAGGGACCGTAAAAAGAGAACCTCCACCACCCACTGTATTCAGAAACGCTGCGACAAAACCAACGAGAATTATCAGGGGCACTTCGTAATATTCCACAGAAACCGAGTTTAGGCTCCAATATAAATATTATTCAATTCAACTCTGAGTGCGCAACACTTAGCATTAGCGCACAGCTATTTTCCGGATGACCGTTGAAAATATTCCTGGAAAAAATCTTTTTAAATACACTCCCAAAACTTCCCTTCCGCCGATGTACACTTCTTGTTTATTGCTCTCAACTGCGGCGACAATTTTTCGCGCGCACCATTCGGCGGAATTTCCTTTAAATTGCGCGGCATCCATTTTGTTCAAAGGTGTGCCATCGGCGGTAAGGGCCGACTGTGAAAGCCCAGTACGAATAAAACCCGGACAGATCAAGCTGACCTTAATATTGTCTTTATCATGTTCTGCGCGGAGGGAATCAAAGAATCCATGAAGCGCATGTTTGGAAGCAGCATAACCGGACCGATAAGGCGTACCGAATAGTCCGGTCACAC
Organism: Chryseolinea sp.; assembly: GCA_043722905.1. Classification (GTDB taxonomy): domain Bacteria; phylum Bacteroidota; class Bacteroidia; order Cytophagales; family Cyclobacteriaceae; genus Chryseosolibacter. Next base: position 1,399 of record JAYSOP010000127.1, on the reverse strand, counting down.
TTGTGATGGTAACAAAATGACCTTTCCGCTGTTGAATAAAGTGCGGCAACAGATTCAGGGTTAATGCAACGGCCCCGAAATAATTCACTTCCATAAGTCTTCTGTATACTGCCAGCGATGTATTGGCCACAAAGCTTCGCTGACTGATTCCACCATTATTGATGAGCATGTCAACATGACCAAATAACTGAATAGCGGCTTCTGTTGTTAACTCCAGTGTATCGGACTTTTCCAGATCCAGCGGAAGAATTTTTATGTCAGCCTGGGCAGATGAGACACAATTTCCCTTTACCCTTTCCAGTTCGTCCTTCCTTCTGGCGGAAAGGATGAGTTTGGCTCCTCTTTTTGAAAGTTCGTAGGCGAGGGCTTCGCCTATCCCCGAAGATGCACCGGTGAGCCAAACAACTTTGTTCATTGTACGTGACATATGGTTGGATTAAATCCGGTCATAAATCACAAAATCAAACGGGTATTGATGTTTGCTATCAGAGGGGTGATGTGTGCGGCTGACCTCTTTCCATTGTTCTTTTTTAAAATCGGGGAAATGCGTATCGCCGTCGATGCTGGCATCAATCTCCGTGAGGTATAGCCGTGTCGTCGATGGCATGGCTAGTTTATAAATCTCCGCTCCTCCGATGATAAAGCATTCCTGTTCGCCCTGATCTCTGGCTATTTGCAATCCCGGTTCGATTGCGTTGAGCACGATGCACCCCGGAGCCTTAAAATCCACTTGCCTTGTTATAACAATATTTACGCGGTGAGGCAGGGGCTTAAATTTATCCTGCAGCGAATCGTAATTTTTTCTGCCCATGATCACATGGTGACCCTTGGTAGTCTCCATAAAAAATCTCATGTCATCAGGCAAACGCCACGGCAGGTCATTGTTTTTTCCGATGACTTTATTTTTTGAAAGGGCTGCTATGGCGGAGATGATCATTATGTAATTCCAAGTTCAAAATTTAAGGTTCAAAATTACATGAACTTCAGTTAAATTATATTTTATTTCCTCTGAAAAAATCCACGATGTTCATTCTCTTTTTGCCTTCCGGCTGAAGTTCATCGATGGAGATCCATCCGTCATTTGTTTTCACGTAAAGATAGTTCTTATTGTCAGTGCTCAATTCCCCAGGGTTTTTAGATATTTCGCTTTTATCGATCGGTTTCGTGGCAAAAATTTTAAAGTTTTTATCTGAAAGGGTAGTCCAAGCGCCAGGATAAGGGCACAACCCTCTGACAAAATTGTGAATGTCATAACTCTTACCGGTCCAGTTGATCTCGCACGTTTCTTTAAAAATTTTGGGTGCGTGTTTGATAGCGATTCCTTCAGGCTGTAGCACGGACGGATATTTTCCGGATTGTATGGCTTGCACCGTTTTCAATACCAGCGCGGATCCTTTGT
>JAYSOP010000126.1:0-3849 GCA_043722905.1 Chryseolinea sp. | reverse complement strand
GAGGCTCGCATTTTCATGCTCGGTTTTGAAAACATCTACTTTATTTAGAACCAAAATGGTAGGAATATTTGCCGCTCCAATTTCTGATAAAGTTTTGGTTACGACTTCAATCTGGTTGTCATGGAACGGGTGGGCTACATCAACAATGTGAAGCAGAATATCGGCCTCCCTGACCTCGTCCAGTGTTGACTTAAACGATTCAATCAGGTGATGCGGAAGCTTCCTGATAAATCCTACCGTGTCTGACAGGAGAAAAGGGATTGATTCAAGGGAAACTTTGCGAACCGTGGCATCGACGGTAGCGAATAATTTATTTTCTGCCAGGAGCTCTGATTTGGACAAGGCATTCATTAAGGTTGATTTTCCAACGTTAGTATACCCCACCAAAGCAACCCGCACGATATTATTGCGTGACTTTCTTTGGGTGCCCCGTTGCTTTTCAATCTTCTCAAGTTTCTCTTTTAAGAGGGTAATCTGATAACGGATGTTCCGACGGTCAGTTTCTATTTCGCGTTCCCCTGCGCCACCACGGGTGCCCGTTCCTCCACGCTGACGTTCCAGGTGAGTCCACAATCTTGTTAACCGGGGCAAAAGGTATTGATTCCGGGCAAGTTCTACTTGCGTTTTTGCCTGCGCGGTTTGTGCACGCCACAGGAATATATCCAGGATCAGCAAGCTTCGGTCGTAGATCTTGACGTCAGCATTTTCCACTTCTTTTGGGTTAAGTTCTCGCTCCAGATTTCGCAACTGCGATGGACTTAAATCCTCGTCAAAGATGACATTCTTGACATTTTGGGAAAGGATAAATTCCTTTATCTCTGCTATCTTTCCTTTGCCCACAAAAAACCGTGGGTCAGGATGTGGCAGATTCTGAACAAAGCGCTTAACGGTTTTGATACCCGCCGTCTCGGCGAGAAATGCCAGTTCATCGAGATGTTCCCTGGTTAGGTCACCGTCTTTTCCGCTGCCAAGCGCTATTAAAATAGCTGTGTTAAAAGAGTCTTGCATTTAAAAAATTTAACTTATAAAGACAATCATAACGTAATAATTTCATTCCTGGTTTTCCACCATCGGTTACTTTCACTATATTTACGGGATATAAACTGGAGAAAATTCGATTAGCCCATTGTTTACCTAACTAAACAAAAAGGAATGAGAATTCTCATAATAAAAGCCCAATGAGAATTGCTGTAGTCCTGAATACCTCCTGGAATATATATAATTTCAGGATGAATTTTGTGCGTAGCCTGATAGCAGAAGGTTATGAAGTCCATACCATTGCTCCAAATGATGGGTTTACTCATCTTCTGACGAAGGCAGGTTGTATTCATCACTCAGTTAAAATGGATAGTCGCGGCGCGAATCCACTTAAAGATTTTGCATTAATCCTCGAACTCTTCCTCATATACCGGAAAATAAAGCCAGACATTATTTTACACTATACCATTAAACCAAATGTTTATGGTACGCTGGCGGCTGCGATGCTGGGAATACCGGTGATTAACAATGTGTGTGGGTTAGGTACGGTCTTTTTGAAGGACAACCTGGTTTCCGCCGTGGCCATTTTCTTATATAAGATCAGTTTTCGTTTTGCCTATAAAGTATTCTTTCAAAACCCGGAAGACCTTAAACTGTTCGTCAGAAAAAAACTGGTCAGACCCGATGCAGCCGATCTTTTGCCCGGTTCTGGTATTGATTTGAAAAAATTTCAGCCAGTAGCCTTCAACAGAAACAAAAAATTTACTTTCCTTTTGATCAGCAGGCTGATCACCGACAAGGGCGTATTGGATTTTATTGAGGCTGTAAAGAAACTGAAACATTCAAATTTTGACGGTCATTTTCAAATTTTGGGAGCCATGGATCCCAAACATAAGCGCGGCATTCCTACAAAGGAGATCAGTGAATGGATAGAATCCAATACCATTGAGTACCTGGGGACGACCAAGGATGTCAGGCGATTTATTGAGCATGCCGATTGTATTGTACTACCCTCCTATCGCGAGGGAACACCGCGCACGCTGCTCGAAGCAGCAAGCTCCAGCAAACCCATCATAGCAACCGATGTGCCCGGCTGTAACCATGTGGTGGTTAATGATTATAACGGATTGCTATGCAAGATGAAGGATGCAGACGATCTGGCTGCAAAAATGAGACAACTCGCTGCTTTTGGGGATGAGAAATTAGCCGAGCTTGGACGAAACGGCCGTTTAAAAATGGAAGCTGAGTACGATGAAAATCTTGTAATTAACAAGTACCTTCACGCCCTGAATTTATTTAAGCAAGCTTCGTAATTTTCAAAATCCATGCAAATTAAGGAAACCGGATTCGACGGGTTAGTCGAATTTATACCCAATATTTTTAATGACAGCCGGGGATGGTTTTACGAATTCTACAAGGAAAGCACCTTCAAACGATTAGGTGTACACATGAGTTTCCCTCAGGAAAACCTTTCTTTCTCCAAAAAAGGTGTTGTGCGAGGGCTTCATTTCCAACTACCCCCCTACGCTCAAGCCAAACTGGCCACCGTTATCAGTGGCAAAGTGCTTGACATCGTCGTAGACCTGCGGAAGGGATCCAAAACCTTTGGACAGGTATATGAATGTCAACTAGATTCCACCCGCAAAAACATGTTATTGGTGCCAGAGGGCTTCGCCCACGGTTTTGCGGCACTCGAAGATTCCATTTTTTTTTATAAATGCTCCAATTTTTTTCACAAAGAAAGTGAATCAGGCGTTTTATGGAATGATCCTCAATTGAATATCCAATGGCCAGTGGATAACCCTATTGTCTCCGAAAAAGACAAGCTTCTCCCAACTTTCGAACAATTAATGATAAATTCAGTAATTTCACGAAACTGATATTTCCTAACGTTGAGATTACTGTACTTTCTGGGTCTTGTGGTAGCGGCAGCTTTCCTGACCTCCTGCGGGAGTTATAAACACAATATTCTCTTCCAGGTAAATCCAGACCAGGTGCAGAAACAACGCATTGAAGCTGAAACGAATTACATCATTCAAAAAAATGATCTTTTAAGCCTGAAGGTCTATACCAATCAGGGGGAAAGAATAGTCGATCCTAACCAGGAGTCATTCAAGCAGGAAAATACCCAGGCAGCTTCCGCTAAAAATGATCCGGCCTACCTCGTAAATGTGAATGGTGTTGTGAGATTTCCGCTGATCACTGAAATCACAGTTGAAGGCCTCAGCATCAGACAAGCTGAAGATCTATTACAGAAAGAGTATGAAAAATTTTACCAGCAGCCCTTCGTTGTTCTCTCTTTCAACAATAAACGAGTGGTAGTATTAGGCGCCCCTGGAGGGCAGGTCATTCCTCTGCTAAATGAAAATATGCGCTTGACAGAAGTGCTGGCGCTGGCCAAAGGAATAACAACAGATGCACGGGCCAACAATATCAGGGTGATCAGAGGTAATGAAATTTTCATAGCAGACCTAAGTCATTTCGAGCGTTATGAATACCATGATATGATTATGCAGCCTGGGGATATCATTTATATCGAACCGGTTAGGAGGCCTTTTATTGAGGCATTGCGTGATTATTCCCCGCTTATAACGATTGTAACCAGTTTGGCTACTTTACTATTTATCATTTCCCAAGTCAATAAATAAATGCAGGGCTCTACTCACAACATGAGGTCTTCATCCAGCGATAATATTGATTTTAATAAACTTAAAATCGTGATTCGCAATAACTGGTATTGGATCGTCTTCATTTTTATAGCCGTAAATGCGGGGGCCTATTTGTTTATCCGTTACACGAAAAATATTTATGAATCAGAGTCCTCTCTTAAACTCGATATCAAAAATGACGCAACGGAACTCGGGATAAAAA
>JAYSOP010000125.1:0-1858 GCA_043722905.1 Chryseolinea sp. | reverse complement strand
GTCATAAACAGGATGGGAAATAAACTTGTTTCAAAAGATTTGCTGCCTTTTGAATTGGCAAACCAGAAAATCTGGGATCTGGATTTTGAAATTTTTATTCCGGCAGCGGCTTCAAGACTTATTTCCCGCGACTATGTCGAAAGGATGATCGCCTCGAAACTAGAAGTTTTCTCCTGTGGGGCTAATGTGCCTTTCGCTGACCCGGAAATTTTCTTTGGGGCAACTGGACTTTATGCGGATCAAAAATTTTCTGTGATTCCTGATTTTATTGCCAACTGCGGTATGGCCAGGGTGTTTGCCTATTTTATGGAAAATGAAGTAAAAATGGATGATGCTTCCATATTTAATGACATCTCCCAAACGATCAAGAGTGCACTGGTCAAATCACACGCAATGAACCAGAAAAAAACGGGAATAGCCCAGGCATCATTTGAAATTGCGTTGAAGCAGTTGGTATAATTAATCCAATTCCAGAAGGGCACACAAGCGCCCTTGAAATCCAATTACACAAAGTTCACGGAGGAGGCACAGAGTTGCCAAAGAAAAAGTTAAAATTTTTTGTTTATTCTTGTCCGGTCCTTGCGCACCAACGTTAAGACTTGCGCATTTCGCAAAATGTATAAAAAAACTTTGTGAACCTCTGTGCCTTATCTGTGCTCTCTGCGTAATTGGATTTAAGTCTTCACTACAATCCAAATAGCCCTTCATTCAGATCGTTAAGCGCTTTCTCTTTATACTGTTTGTCAATTAACACGGAAACATTGTTGGCACTTCCCCCGCATGACACCATTCTCACCGGTATGTTGGAAAGGGATTTGAAAACCTCATTCAATGCGCCTTTTTTATCCATGATACGGTTTCCCACAATGCAGATAATCGTTTGATCTTTATCTACCTCAATAGATCCGAATTTTTTTAGTTCGTTTTCAATGGATGACAGGTGCGTCTGATTATCAATGGTCAGTGACACAGCCACCTCCGAGGTAGCGATCATATCAATGGGTGTTTTGTGATGTTCGAACACCTCGAAGACTTTTCGCAAGAATCCGTAAGCCATGAGCATCCGGGATGATTTTATTTTGATCGCCGTGATATTGTCCTTTGCAGCAATAGCTTTAAATGATCCTTGCGAACCTTTCTCCGTGATCATGGTGCCAGGAGCATTTTCATCCATAGTGTTTTTTAGCCTAACCGGTACGTTGTATTTTTGGGCAGGTACAATCGTGGAAGGGTGGAGGATCTTTGCTCCAAAATAAGCGAGCTCTGAAGCTTCATCAAAGGTAAGTTCAGAGATAGGGATAGTTTTTTTAACAATTCTGGGATCGTTGTTATGCATCCCATCAATGTCTGTCCAGATCTGAATTTCGTCCGCCTGAACGGCAGCGCCGATCAGGGAAGCCGTATAATCGCTGCCGCCGCGTTTCAGGTTATCGATTTCATTACGGTGATTGCGGCAGATGTACCCTTGTGTAATGAGTATCTCGATGGCGTTCATGGAATTGACCAGAGGCTTCAGGCGTTTTGATATTTTTTCTAACTCTGGTTCTTCGTTCTCATCGATGGACATAAAGTGCAGGGCTGGCAACAAGCGCGAGCTTATCTTTCTATCCTGCAAATGGTGATAAAAAAGTTCAGTGGAAATCAATTCACCCTGCGCAAGGAGTTCGCGATAGCTTTTGTCATCAAATTGGCCGGCGGCAAGCAATCTCATGAGGATAAAATACCGGCTGACAATTTCCTGACCGATGGCGTGGGAGGCCTCACCTGTAAACAGTTCCTTGACATAGGCATGATAATGGTTTTCCAGTCGCACGATCTCAGCCTCCGCTTTCGCCAAATCGCCGGCCATCAGCGTATC